>LNFD01000370.1 GCA_001464255.1 Actinomycetales bacterium Ga0077552
AGTCGGTGTAGTAGTCGACGCTGTCGATGTCGATCGGGGCGTCGGACGTGTTCGTAATGACGAGGCTCGCCCGCACCAGGTCGCTGCCGGCGTACACGCGGATCTCCGCGACGATCGAGAGGCCGGCATAGACGAAGGTCGGGTTGGTCACGGTGCACGTGAGCACCAGGTCGCCCGTCGCCCCGTCGATCGACTGGTCGATCGAGGCGTCGCTCTCGCACCCGACGCCCTCATCGCTCAGGCTCAGGGCCGCCGATGTGATCGAGGTCTGGGCGGCGCCGTCCCAGATGTCGGTGTACTCGCTGCTCGTGTCGGGGAAGACCAGGTAGACGTCATCGACGTAGAAATTGCTGCTCGAGAACTCCCAGTTGCCGAGACCGAAGACGATGTCGTTGCCATCCCAGGGTGCGGCGGCGGGACGGCGAGCACAGCGGCAGGGACGAGCTTCTTCACGGGGGATCCATTGATCGGGAAAAGGGATGCAGTTCAGATTAGCGGAAAGACTGTCATTCGTCGCGCACTCGTTCCTCGACCATCCCGCCGCCGATCATCAGCGATGGCGACGTCGGCGACTATTCGCGCGGCAGGCGCAGCGCGTCGAGCACGTCCTGCGGCTCGGCCTGCATCGCGTGCGGGCCGGCCACGTCGAACCACACGGCCTCCAGCACGCCGAGGTTCTGCTCGATGAAGTCGGCGAGCGTCTCGCCGTCGTACGGCAGCACGCGGTGCTCGGGCTCGTCGGGCACCATCGCGATGTAGGTCTGCGGGCTCGAGAACAGCAGCAGCATGTACTTGTCGGCCTCGCCGCGGCGGAACACCCGCACCTGCGCCGGCCCCTCGACAGGCAGCAGCGGCACGATCACGCGGTCGTTGCGCAGGGCGCTCGAGGGCCGCGTCCAGTCGCTGCTCGGGGGGGAGCAGCGAGGGAGGCAGAGGGGCGAGGTGGCCGGAGGCGGTGCGGCGCGGTTGCGAGGAACCGGGACGTTTCGCGGGCTTCTTCTTGGGCATCCCGTTCAGCCTACGGCGGCTAGTTGAGGATGAACGGCCGGTCGCCGTCGCTCTCGAACTCTCCGACGCTCACGCTCAAGCGGTAGGTCGCGCCGCCGGCGACGACGGGGTCGCGCTCGGAGGTGCAGTCGTCGGCGCTCGAGCGCGTGCGGCTCCACGCGAAGGGCGAGCTCGAGAGGGGTTCGCCGGGCTCGAGGGTGACCTCGGCCGGCACTCCCGGCTCTTGGCAGTCGGTCGAGGCCCAGATGCGGTCGCTGCCCGAGGTGATGACGTAGCTCTGCACGTCGCTGCCGGCCTGCAGCGTGCACGCCGTCGTGCCGGTGTTGAGCAGCGTGAGCGAGAGCAGCGGCTGCTGGCCGGCGGCGTAGACCTCGGCGTCGGTCACGGGCGTCACCGTCACCTGCGAGGGAGTGCAGGCGGTCGCGGGGCCGGCCGCGGGCTCATCGCCCGGCTCGTCCGGCGCGGCCGTCTCCGTGCTCTGCGGGTCGGGGGTCGGCTGCTCGGCGGGCGCTCCCGTGCCAGGGCGCACGATGATGAGCACGATGATGATGAGCACGGCGAGCACCCCGAGGCCCACGACGAGGCGTCGGCGCCAGTAGACCTGCGGGGGCAGCGGCCCGACGGGGTTGCGGATCGTCGACATGCCGACAGGGTAGGCCCGGTGCGCGGCCGCGGCGGGATGCCCGCCCGGCGTGTGCCCGAACGCTCAGGCGCTTCTACAGAACCTTGAGCATGCGCGTGTTGCCGAGCGTGTTCGGCTTGACGCGCGAGAGGTCGAGGAACTCGGCGACACCCTCGTCGGGCGAGCGCACGAGCTCGGCGTACACCTCGGGGTCGACGAGCAGCTGCTCGTCGATGGGCGCGAAACCGTGCCGGCCGAAGAACGCGACCTCGAAGGTCAGGCAGAACAGGCGCTGCAGGCCGAGCTCGCGCGCGTCGTCTTCGAGGCTTTCGAGCAGCGCGTGCCCGACGCCGCGGCCGCGCCACGTATCGCTCGTCGCGAGGGTGCGGATCTCGCCGAGATCTTCCCAGATCACGTGCACGGCGCCGCAGCCAATGACCTCGCCCGTCGCGTCGTCGACGGCCACGCGGAACTCTTGCAACGACTCGAAGAACACGACGAGCTCTTTGCCGAGCAGGATGCCGCGTTGCACGAGCGGTTCGACGAGCTGCTTGATCGCGCGCACATCGCTCGTGCGCGCGCGCCGCACGCTGAACCCGGTAACCGTCACGTCGCAAGCCTACGGCCGCCGCCACGCCGAAGCGCCCCGGCCGGGTGACCGGTCGGGGCGCTGACGGGGTGCGGGCATCCGGTGATCAGATGCTCGGCGCGGGCTACTCGACAGGCGGCAGCTCGGCCGATGCGGCCGAAGGGCCGGCCTCGACCGCGGCGAGCTCCTTGCGCGTCGTGGCGAAGGTGAACGCACCGTCGACGAAGTCGACCGCGACGTGGTCGCCCGCGTTGAGCTCGCCGTGCAGGATGCGCTCGCTCAGCGCGTCTTCGATCTCGTGCTGCACCGCGCGCCGCAGCGGGCGGGCGCCGAGCGTCGGATCCCAGCCGACCTTGATGAGCTGCGCCTTGGCGGCGTCGCTCACCTCGATCGTCATGTCGCGGTCGAGCAGGCGCTCGCGCAGGCGCTTCACGAAGAGGTCGACGATCTGCAGCAGCTCGTCCTGGTTCAGCTGCGGGAAGACGATCGTCTCGTCGACGCGGTTGAGGAATTCGGGCTTGAAGTGCTTCTTGAGCTCCTCCACAACCTTGGCGCGCATGGCCGAGTACGACGCCGCGGCGTTGCCCTCGAGCGTGAAGCCCACGGGGCCACCCGTGATGTCTTTCGTGCCGAGGTTGGTCGTCATGATGATGACCGTGTTCTTGAAGTCGACGACGCGGCCCTGACCGTCGGTCAAACGACCCTCTTCGAGCACCTGCAGCAGCGAGTTGAAGATGTCGGGGTGCGCCTTCTCGATCTCGTCGAAGAGCACGACGCTGAACGGCTTGCGGCGCACCTTCTCGGTGAGCTGGCCGCCCTCCTCGAAGCCGACGAAGCCGGGAGGGGCTCCGAACAGGCGCGAGACGGTGTGCTTCTCACCGTACTCCGACATGTCGAGCGCGATGAGCGCGCCCTCGTCGTCGAAGAGGAACTCGGCGAGCGCCTTGGCGAGCTCGGTCTTTCCGACACCGGTGGGGCCGGCGAAGATGAACGAGCCCGAGGGGCGCTTCGGGTCTTTCAGACCCGCGCGCGTGCGGCGGATCGTCTTGGCGAGCACCGAGATCGCCTCCTCCTGGCCGATGACCCGCTGGTGCAGGGCCTTCTCCATGAAGATGAGGCGAGAGCTCTCCTCCTCCGTCAGCTTGAAGACGGGGATGCCCGTGGCCTGCGCGAGCACCTCGGCGATGACGCCCTCGTCGACGGTGCCGCTCGCGGCGACCTCGCCCGCGCGCCACTGCTTCTCGAGACGCAGCCGCTCACCGAGCAGCTTCTTCTCGTCGTCGCGCAGGCTCGCGGCCTTCTCGAAGTCCTGGTTCTCGATCGCCAGTTCCTTCTCGGTGCGCACGGCCGCGATCTTCTCGTCGAACTCGCGCAGCTCGGGCGGTGCCGAGAGGATCGACAGGCGCAGGCGGGCGCCGGCCTCGTCGATCAGGTCGATCGCCTTATCGGGCAGGAAGCGGTCTTGCACGTAGCGGTCGGCCAGGTTCACCGCGGCGACGATCGCGCCGTCGGTGATCGAGACCTTGTGGAATGCCTCGTACTTGTCGCGAAGCCCCTTCAAGATGTTGATGGCGTGCGGCAGCGAGGGCTCATTGACCTGCACGGGCTGGAAGCGCCGCTCGAGCGCGGCATCCTTCTCGAAGTGCTTGCGGTACTCGTCGAGCGTCGTCGCACCGATCGTCTGCAGCTCGCCGCGGGCGAGCAGCGGCTTCAGGATGCTCGCCGCATCGATCGCGCCCTCGGCGGCACCCGCACCCACGAGGGTGTGGATCTCGTCGATGAAGACGATGATGTCGCCGCGCGTGCGGATCTCCTTCGTGACCTTCTTCAGGCGCTCCTCGAAGTCGCCGCGGTAGCGGCTGCCGGCGATGAGCGAGCCGAGGTCGAGCGAGTACAGCTGCTTGTCCTTGAGCGTCTCGGGCACCTCGCCCTTGACGATCGCCTGGGCGAGGCCCTCGACGACGGCGGTCTTGCCGACGCCGGGCTCGCCAATGAGCACGGGGTTGTTCTTCGAGCGGCGCGAGAGAATCTGCATGACCCGCTCGGCCTCCTTCTCGCGCCCGATGACGGGGTCGAGCTTGCCTTCGCGCGCGGCCGCGGTGAGGTTGCGGCCGAACTGGTCGAGCACCTGCGAGCCCTTGTCGGGGCTCGGGCTGTCGCCGCCGACGGCGACGGCCTCTTTGCCCTGATAGCCCGAGAGCAGCTGGATGACCTGCTGGCGCACGCGGTTGAGGTCGGCGCCGAGCTTGACGAGCACCTGTGCGGCCACGCCCTCGCCCTCTCGAATGAGGCCGAGCAGGATGTGCTCGGTGCCGATGTAGTTGTGGCCGAGCTGCAGCGCCTCGCGCAGGCTCAGCTCGAGCACCTTCTTGGCGCGCGGCGTGAACGGGATGTGCCCGGTCGGCTGCTGCTGCCCCTGCCCGATGATGTCTTGCACCTGCTCGCGCACGGCGTCGAGCGAGATGCTCAGCGACTCGAGGGCCTTGGCGGCGACGCCCTCGCCCTCGTGGATGAGGCCGAGGAGGATGTGCTCGGTACCGATGTAGTTGTGGTTGAGCATCTTGGCTTCTTCTTGCGCCAGCACCACCACACGACGGGCCCGGTCGGTGAACCGTTCGAACATCTCGCACTCTCCTCACGCGATTCCGACGCAGGATGCGGAGCCGCTGTATCGAGGGTAACCAGCGCACCCTGCGTTAACTGCCCCTGTTCGCCGTAGGCGTGACACTGTTCGCAACTCAGGCTGTGGTGCCGAATGTGCGGCAGTACCGCTGCACATCGGCCGGTTCAGCATGAGTTACGAACACAACCCCCACCAGTCAGGGCGACGTAGGGTGAGCGGGTGAGCAACCTCGAGACCGAGCCCGACGAGCTCGTCAACCACGACGGGCCCGCGGCGGGCATCCTGGTGCTCGAACCGCGCGAGGTGCCGCTCGGCGGGCCCCGCGCGATGACCGTGCGCCGCACGCTGCCGCAGCGCGGGCGCAGCCTCATCGGCGCCTGGTGCTTCGTCGACCACTACGGCCCCGACGACGTGGCCGAGACGGGCGGCATGACGGTGCCGCCGCATCCGCACACGGGGCTGCAGACGGTGAGCTGGCTGTTCGAGGGCGAGGTCGAGCACCGCGACTCGAGCGGCGCGCGGGCGCGTGTGCGCCCGCGCGAAGTCAACCTGATGACGGCGGGTCGAGGCATCCAGCATTCCGAAGTGTCGACGCCCGACACTGTGCGCCTCCACGGCGCACAACTATGGATCGCCCTGCCCGACCGCGACCGGCACACCGCCCCGTTCTTCGAGCACGCCGAGCCGGCGCCCATCACGGTCGGCGCCGCGACGCTGCGCGTCTTCGTCGGCACGCTCGCCGGGTCGGCCGCGAGCCCCGTGCGCACCTTCACGGCCCTCGTCGGCGCGCAACTCGACCTGCCGGCCGGCACGAGCGTCGACCTGCCCGTCGACCCGCGTTTCGAGCACGGCCTGCTGGTGGATGCGGGCACCGCGCTGCTCGACGGCGTCGAGATCCCCAGCGCCCACCTCGGCTACGCGGCCCCGGGTCGCTCGTCGGTGCGGATCGCGGCCGGCGACTCCCCCGTGCGCGCGCTGCTACTGGGCGGCGAGCCCCTCGGCGAGCCCATCGTCATGTGGTGGAACTTCATCGCCCGCGACCACGACGAGATCGTCGCGTTGCGCGAGCAGTGGCAGGGCGAGGTGATCGACGGCGGCGACGCGGCGGGTCGGTTCGGCACCGTCGCGGGCTGGGAGCACGCGCTGCCCGCCCCGGTCATGCCCGACGTGCGGCTGCGCCCGCGCGACTGAGGGTCGGGGCCGGGCTACTCGTGCGGGTCGGCGGGCGGCGTGGCGGCCCGCTGCTGAGCGAAGCGCAAGCGCTCCTCCGCCTCGACCTTCTCGTAGGCTTCGCGCTCCGAGCGATCGGCACGAATGATCGCGCGCATCGCGAACCAGAAGATGAGCCCGAGAAGAATCGTCGGCGTCACCGAGAAGATGGCGTTACCCCAGAAGTCGTCCGGCATAGGTCAAGGATACGTCGCGCGGCCGAGACCGCGCCCCGGCTCAGGCGGCGGTGCGTCGACGGGCCCAGAGCCCGAGACCGAGCACGATGACGGCGAGCACGGCGGTGGCGCCGAGGGCGAGAGGGCCGAGCACAGCGAGGTCGCCCAGAATCGAGTCGACGACGGGCACCTGCGTCGCGGTCTCCTCGCCGTCGAGCGACTCGGTCGGCAGCTGCAGGCCCTCGAGCGGCGCGGTGGCGCTGTTGTCGACCGTGATGTCGGCGACGACGGTCGAGAGCCGCCCGGCGTCGGCGACGGCGATGAGGCAGTAGGTGCCGTCGGGCAGCGCCGCCGTGGGGATGCTCGTGGTGAACTGCTCGCCCGCGAGGGCGATGCTCGTCTCGACGAGCGGCGAGCCGCAGTCGCCGAGGCTCTGCGGCGCGAGGCCGAGGTCGAGATCGGCGGCGTCGCCGGCGATGCTGCCCTCGATGATGAGCTGGCCCGAGACGGTGGCTCCGGCGAGCGGGGTCGCGATGCGCAGCGACTCGGCGGCGAAGCCGGGGCTCGCGATGATCACGGTCGAGAGCACGGCGATGGGGATGCCGGCGACGACAGCGCGGAGGCGGTGAGAGATCATGGGATCGCCGTTCGGGTCGGGCGATGCGCGCGGGTGCTGGGGGGCATCCGGGCGAATTCGGGTAATGGGTGCCCTCAGGCTAAGCCGACCCTCGCGAGCACGTCAGCCCCCGTCCGGGGGGCGCGGCTCAGCCCTTGGCGATGATGCCGATGACGCCCGAGAGCAGCAGGTAGGCGCCGACCGCGCCGACGACGAGCCACAGGGCCAGCCGGTTCATGCTGATGGCCGGCTTCTTGTCGTCGTCGCCGGGCAGCTTGAGCTCGTCTTTCGCCATGCCGCGACCCTACTTCACGAGCGGGAAGAGGATGGTCTCGCGAATACCGAGGCCCGTGAGCGCCATGAGCAGCCGGTCGATGCCCATGCCCATGCCGCCGCTCGGCGGCATGCCGTGCTCGAGCGCGGTGAGGAAGGCCTCGTCGAGCTGCATGGCCTCGAGGTCGCCGCCCGCGGCGAGCGCCGCCTGCGCGACGAAGCGCTCGCGCTGGATGACCGGGTCGACGAGCTCGGAGTACGCCGTGGCGAGCTCGAAGCCCCGCACGTAGAGGTCCCACTTCTCGACGACGCCCGGCATCGAGCGGTGCTCGCGCACGAGCGGGCTCGTGTCGACGGGGAAGTCCATGACGAAGGTCGGGCGGGTCAGCGAGCCCTTGACGAAGTGCTCCCACAGCTCTTCGACGTACTTGCCCGGCAGCGGGTGGTCGATCTCGATGTCGACCGCGTCGGCGAGCTTCTTCAGCTCTGCCATCGGGGTCTGCGGCGTGATCTCGACGCCCGCGGCGGCGCTGAGCGAGTCGTACATGCTCAGGCGGTCCCACTCCCCGCCGAGGTCGTACTCGGTGCCGTCGGCCCACGTCACGACGTGCGAGCCCGACACCGCGGTGGCCGCGTTCTGGATCATCTCCTGCGTCAGGTCGGCCATCTGGTGGTAGTCGCCGTAGGCCTGGTACGCCTCGAGCATCGCGAACTCGGGGCTGTGCGTCGAGTCGGCGCCCTCGTTGCGGAAGTTGCGGTTGATCTCGAACACGCGCTCGATGCCGCCGACGACCGCGCGCTTGAGGAACAGCTCGGGCGCGATGCGCAAGAACAGCTCGGTGTCGAAGGCGTTCGAGTGGGTGATGAAGGGGCGGGCGGATGCTCCGCCGTGCATCGTCTGCAGCATGGGCGTCTCGACCTCGAGATAGCCGTGGGTCGCGAACGTGGTGCGCAGGCTGGCGACGGCGACGGCGCGGGCGCGCACGGTCTGCCGCGCCTGCTCGCGCACGATCAGGTCGAGGTAGCGCTGGCGCACGCGCGTCTCGTCGCTGAGCTCGCTGTGCAGGTTCGGCAGCGGCAGCACGGCCTTGGCCGCGATCGCCCACGAGCTCGTCATGATGCTGAGCTCGCCGCGGCGGCTCGTGATGACCTCGCCCTCGACGAAGACGTGGTCGCCGAGGTCGACGAGGTCCTTCCAGCGCTCGAGGCTCTCGTCGCCCACCTCGGCGAGGCTCAGCATGACCTGGATGCGGCTGCCCTCCCCCGACTGCAGGGTGGCGAAGCACAGCTTGCCGGTGTTGCGCGAGAACACGACGCGGCCGGCGAGGGCGACCCGCTCGCCCGTGGCCGTGTCGGGTTCGAGCTCGGGGAACCGCGCGCGGACATCCGGAATGGTGTCGGTCACGGCGAGGCCGATGGCGTAGGGCTCGAGCCCGGCGTCGAGCATGCGCTGCCGCTTGTCGAGGCGCACCTGCTTCTGCTCGGCGATCTCCTCGATCGTCGGCTCGGCGGTGTGCTCGGCAGGTGCGGTGTTCTCGCTCATCAGGCTCCTCGGTTCAGCGTTTCAGCCTATCGGGGGCCGGGATGCTCGCTCGCGGCCCGGCCTAGCCCAGGTGCAGCAGCTCGGTGTCGATGAGCCGCGTCGTGCCGACGCGCGCCGCGATGAGCGCCCGCGCGGGGCCGCGGTGGTCGTCGTCGACCGGGCCGAACGTGTCGGGGCGCACGACGGCGAAGTAGTCGAGCTCGACCTCGGTCGCCCCCATGAGCACGCCCTGGGCTGCGGCGACGATCGCGTCGATGCCGCGGTCGGCCGCCGACTGGGCGGCCTCGAGCGCCTGGGGGATGCTGCGCGCGGCCCGGCGGTGCCGCTCGTCGAGGTAGGCGTTGCGGCTCGAGAGCGCGAGCCCGTCGGCGGCGCGCACGGTCTCGACCACCTCGATGCGGGTGCGGATGTCGAGGTCGCGCACCATGCGCTGCACGAGGAAGACCTGCTGGGCGTCCTTCTCGCCGAAGACCGCGATGTGCGGCTGCACGATGCCGAGCAGCTTGGCCACGATCGTGAGCACGCCGTCGAAGTGCCCGGCGCGCGACCGACCCTCGTAGAGCGCGCCCACCGCGCCCGCCGAGACCCGCGTCTGCACGGGGCCCGCGGGGTACATCTCGTCGACCGCGGGGGCGAAGACGGCGGTGACGCCGTGCCCGGCGAGGGCATCCCGATCGGCGGTCAGGTCGCGCGGGTAGCGGTCGAAGTCCTCCGCCGGCCCGAACTGCATGGGGTTGACGAAGATCGAGACGATGACGACGTCGGCGACCTCGCGGGCGTGCTCGACGAGGGCGAGGTGGCCGTCGTGCAGCGAGCCCATCGTGGGTACGAGGGCGACCGTCGATCCGGCGGCGCGGGCCGCGTCGAGGCGGGATCGGAGCCCCGCGATGGTCGTCTCGACGGCGGGCGGGGTCGTGTCGGTCACCGGTCGATGCTATCGACCGCGGCGGACTGCAGCGCGTTCTCGACCGCCGAGCGCACGACGCCGCCGAGAACGCGGCCGGGTTCGTCGACGCCGATGGCGCGCAGGGCGTTGACCGACTGGCCGATGATCGCTCGGCGTAGGCGGGCCGGTCGGCCTCGGCGATGACGACGGGCTCGGCGCCCATCTCGACGACGAGCGCTTGCGCGATCGGCAGCACGGGGCCGGGTGCGGTGACGGCGCACCACGCGTCACGCAGGCGCGCGAGGTCGATGCTCGTTCCGGTGAAGGCGAGGGCCGGATGCACGGCCAGCGGTATCGCGCCCGCGGCCCGCGCGGGGTCGAGCACGGCGGTGCCGTGCTGCGCCGAGGTGTGCAGCACGAGCTGTCCGGGCTGCCAGGCGCCGAGCGCGGCGAGGCCCGCCACGAGCTCGACCAGCTGGTCGTCGGGCACCGCGAGCACGACGAGCTCGCTGCGCTCGACGAGCAGCGGCACGCCGAGAACGGGCACCCCGGGCAGCATGCTCTCGACGCGGTCGCGCTCGTCGTCGGTGCTCGCCGAGACGCCGACGAGGGCGTGGCCGGCGGCCGCGAGGGCCGCGCCG
>LNFD01000371.1 GCA_001464255.1 Actinomycetales bacterium Ga0077552
GTGCCGGTAGGCTCGACCCTTGGTGCCCGTCGCCGACGGTCATCCGGTTGAGCCCTCCACCGCGGCGTTCGGTCTGTCTGAAGCAGAACGAACTCCCCCCGGAGCGGGATTCACGAACTACTCGACACGAAAGTACGCACTGTGACGCGCACATTCAGCCCCACTCCCGCTGACGTTCAGCGCAACTGGGTCGTCATCGACGCAACCGATGTCGTCCTGGGCCGCCTCGCCAGCCACGCCGCCGCCCTCCTGCGCGGCAAGCACAAGCCGACCTTCGCCCAGCACATGGACATGGGCGACTTCGTCATCATCACCAACGCCGCCAAGGTCGCCCTCACGGGCTCGAAGCTCGCGCAGAAGAAGGCCTACCGCCACTCGGGCTACCCGGGCGGACTCACGGCCACCTCCTACTCGGAGCTGCTCGAGAAGAACCCCGAGCGCGCCGTCGAGAAGGCCATTCGCGGCATGCTGCCGAAGAACTCCCTGGGCCGCGCCCAGATGAAGAAGCTCAAGGTCTACGCGGGCGCTGAGCACCCGCACGCTGCGCAGCAGCCGACGACCTACACCCTCGACCAGGTCGCCCAGTAGCGGCCGCGAAGACGCTAAGGAACAGCATCGTGGCAGACATGACCACTAACGGCGCAGTGAACACCGACGACATCACCCCGGACTCGGCTCCCGAGTCGTACACGACAGAGTCGGCCGCGCCCGCCGCGTCGGCGGCGCCCCGCGCCATCCTCTCGGTCGGCGGCCAGGCCGTGGGTCGTCGCAAGCAGGCCATCGCCCGCGTGCGCATCACCCCCGGCGCCGGCACCTACAAGGTCAACGGGCGCACGCTCGAGGACTACTTCCCGAACAAGCTGCACCAGCAGCTCATCAACGACCCCTTCACGATCCTGCAGCTCGGCGGCGCCTACGACGTCATCGCGCGGATCACGGGCGGGGGCCCCTCGGGCCAGGCGGGCGCGCTGCGTCTCGCCATCGCGCGCGCGCTCAACGAGATCGACCGCGAGAACAACCGCCCGACCCTCAAGAAGGCCGGCTTCCTGACGCGCGACGCGCGCGTGATCGAGCGCAAGAAGGCTGGTCTCAAGAAGGCCCGCAAGGCTCCTCAGTACTCGAAGCGCTAGTCGACAGGGTCCAGGCGCTCCGCCATGGGTCGATTGTTCGGCACGGACGGGGTCCGAGGGCTGGCCAACGGTGATCTCACCGCTGACCTCGCCCTCGGCCTCTCCCAGGCCGCTGCACGAGTGCTCACGCAAGGTCGTCACGCCGACGAGCTGCGCGCGCAGGGCAAGCGCCCGACCGCGATCGTGGCGCGCGACCCGCGTGTCTCCGGCCAGTTCCTGACGGCCGCCGTCTCCGCGGGGCTCGCGAGCTCGGGCATCGATGTGCTCGATGCCGGGGTCATCCCCACGCCGGCGGCAGCCTTCCTCGTGGGCGATATCCGCGCCGACTTCGGCGTCATGATCTCGGCCTCGCACAACCCCGCGCCCGACAACGGCATCAAGTTCTTCTCGTTCGGCGGCACGAAGCTCCCCGATGCGGTCGAGGACCGCATCGAGCAGGCGATGACGGGCGAGAAGCTCGCGCCGACGGGTGCGGGCGTCGGGCGCATCCGCCGTTTCGCCGACGCGGAGGACCGCTACCTGCTCCACCTGCTCGGCACCCTCGACGTGTCGCTCGCGGGCCTGCACGTCGTGATCGACTGCGCCCACGGCGCCGCCGCGGGCATCTCACCACAGGTGTTCTCCGATGCCGGGGCCCGCGTCACCGTCATCGGCAGCGATCCCGATGGCCTCAACATCAACGAGGGCGTCGGTTCGACCCACCTCGGCCCGTTGCAGGCGGCGGTGCTCGAGCACGGCGCCGACCTCGGCATCGCGCACGACGGCGATGCCGACCGCTGCCTCGCAGTGGATGCCGCGGGCCGTGTCATCGACGGCGACCAGATCATGGCGATCATCGCCTTGTCGATGAAGGCGCGCGGCCAGCTCACCGACGACACGCTCGTCGCGACCGTCATGAGCAATCTCGGCCTCAAGCGCGCGATGGCCGAGCACGGCGTGCGGCTCATCGAGACGAAGGTGGGCGACCGCTATGTGCTCGAGGCGCTCGCGGAGCACGGCCTGAGTCTCGGCGGAGAGCAGTCGGGCCACATCATCATGAGCGAGCACGCGACGACGGGCGACGGGATCCTGACCGGCCTGCAGCTCGCCGCCGAGATGGTGCGCTCGGGGCGCTCGCTCGCTGAGCTCGCCGACGTGATGACGGTCTTCCCCCAGGTTCTCATCAACGTACGCGGCGTCGATCGCACGGCGCTCGAGGGGCACGGCGTCATCGCCGCGGCCGTGGCCGCCGAAGAGGCGGAGCTGGGTGACAGCGGCCGCGTGTTGCTGCGAGCGAGCGGGACCGAGCCGATGGTGCGCGTCATGGTCGAGGCGGCCGATCAGGGCACCGCCCAGCAGGTCGCCGAGCGACTCGCTGCCATCGTGCGCGACCAGCTCGCGGCCTGACCGCTCAGATCTTGCGCAGCAGCACGGTCTCGACCGTGTGATCGCTCGCTTTGCGCAGCACGAGCGAGGCGCGCGCCCGCGTGGGCAGGATGTTCTGCACGAGGTTGGGCTCGTTGATCTCGCGCCAGATCTCGCGCGACTTGAGCACTGCCTCGTCGTGCGTGAGCGAGGCGTAGCGGTGGAAGTAGCTGCGCGGGTCGGCGAAGGCGCCGCGCTGGAGAGCCAGGAACCGCTCTTCGTACCACTGGGCGATGTCGCTCGTGCGCGCATCCACGTAGATCGTGAAGTCGAAGAGGTCGCTCACAGCGAGCGAGGCGCCTGGGCCGGGCGGCTGCAGCACGTTGAGGCCCTCGACGATGAGGATGTCGGGGCGGCGGACGATGATCTCGGCGCCGGGCACGCGGTCGTAGCTGAGGTGGCTGTAGACCGGTGCCCGCACCTCGTCGACCCCCGACTTGACCCGCGCGACGAAGCGCAGGAGGGCGCGCCGGTCGTACGACTCGGGGAAGCCCTTGCGGTGCAGGATGCCGCGTCGGCCGAGCTCGGCGGTCGGCAGCAGGAATCCGTCGGTCGTCACGCGCTCGACGCGCGGGGTGTCGGGCCAGCGGGAGAGCAACTCGCGCAGCAGGCGCGCGATCGTCGACTTGCCGACGGCGACCGAGCCGGCGACGCCGATGACGAATGGGGTGTGGTCGCCCGGCTCGCCGAGGAAGCTGCGAGTGGCCTGGTGCAGCTCGCGCGCGCCGACGGCGTACAGGCTCAGCAGGCGGCTGAGCGGCACGTAGACCTCAGCTACCTCGCGCATGTCGAGCGCGTCGCCGAGGCCACGCAGTTGCACGAGCTCGGTCTCGGTGAGGGGATGCGCGGCCGAGGGGGCCAGCGCCGCCCAGCGGCGCCGATCGATTTCGACGAAAGGCGTCGTCTCGCGTGCAGCGCCCGGCTCGGTCATCGCCTCCACAGTACCCCCGCGCCTGCGTCGGGCAGGCGAGCCGTAGACTGGGTGGCTATGTGCGGAATCGTGGGGTATGTCGGAACCCGGGGCAGCGTCGAGGTGCTGATGGGCGGGCTCAAGCGGCTCGAGTACCGGGGCTACGACTCCGCAGGCGTCGCCGTGATCGACGACGAGGGCCGCCTCGACACCCGGAAGCACGCCGGCAAGCTCGGCATCCTGCGCGACGACCTCGAGGCGACGCCGCTCGTCGACGGCCAGACCGGCATCGGCCACACCCGCTGGGCGACCCACGGCGGCCCGACCGACGAGAACGCGCACCCGCACCTCGGCGACGAGGGCAAGCTCGCGCTTATTCACAACGGCATCATCGAGAACTTCTCCGAGCTGAAGGACGAGCTGCTCGCGCACGGCCACTCGTTCTCGTCGCAGACCGACAGCGAGGTCGCGGCCCTGCTCGTGGGCGACGCCTTCCGCGAGACGGGCGACCTCACGAGCGCGATGCTGCAGGTCGTCAACCGCCTCGAGGGCGCGTTCACCCTGCTCGCCGTGCACGCCGACCAGCCGCACGTCGTCGTCGGCGCGCGCCGCAACTCGCCGCTCGTGATCGGGCTCGGCGAGGGCGAGAACTTCCTCGGCTCCGACGTCGCCGCGTTCGTCGAATACACCCACCGGGCGATGGAGATCGGTCAGGACCAGCTCGTCACCATCCGCCCCGACAGCGTCGAGGTCGTCGACTTCGCCGGGCAGCCCGTGACGCCGACCACCTTCGAGGTCGACTGGGATGCCTCGGCGGCCGAGAAGGGCGGCTGGTCGAGCTTCATGGCGAAGGAGATCAGCGAGGAGCCCGAGGCGGTCGCGAAGACCATCATCGGCCGCGTGCACGACGGGCTCGTCGACCTGCCCGAGGTGACGGCGCTCGGCCCCGAGGTGCTCTCGAGCATCGACCGCGTGCTCATCATCGCCTGCGGCACCGCCGCCTACGCCGGCATGGTCGGCAAGTACGCGATCGAGCAGTGGGCCCGCATCCCCGTCGACGTTGAGCTCGCCCACGAGTTCCGCTACCGCGAGCCCGTGCTCTCGCCGAACACCCTCGTCGTCTCGATCAGCCAGTCAGGCGAGACGATGGACACCCTCATGGCGGTCAAGTACGCCCGCGAGCAGGGCGCCCGCACCCTGTCGATCTGCAACACGCAGGGCGCGACCATCCCGCGCGAGTCGGATGCCGTCGTCTACACGCACGCCGGCCCCGAGGTGGCGGTCGCGTCGACCAAGGCCTTCGTCGCCCAAATCACCGCCATCTACCTGCTGGGGCTGCAGCTCGGTCAGGTGCGCGGCACCCTGACCCCCGAGCGCGCGCGCGGTCTCGTCGCCGAGCTGCAGGCGGTTCCCGAGAAGCTCGCGACGGTGCTGGCGGTCGGTGACCGCATCAGGGAGCTCGCGCACTGGATGGCAGACACCCGCTCGGTGCTGTTCCTGGGCCGCCACGTCGGCTACCCCGTGGCCCTCGAGGGCGCGCTCAAGCTCAAGGAGCTCGCGTACATCCACGCCGAGGGCTTCGCGGCGGGCGAGCTCAAGCACGGGCCGATCGCCCTCATCGAGCCCGGGCAGGTGGTGTTCGTGATCGTTCCGAGCCCGCGCGACCCGAACTCGCTGCACGCCAAGGTCGTTTCGAACATCCAGGAGATCCGGGCCCGCGGCGCGCGCGTCATCGCGATCGCCGAGGAGGGCGACGTCGCCGTGCTGCCGCACGCTGACGAGGTCATCCGCATCCCGCTCGCCTCGCCGTTCTTCGAGCCCCTGCTCGCCGTCGTGCCGCTGCACATCTTCGGCATGGAGCTCGCCGCAGCGAAGGGCCTCGATGTCGATCAGCCGCGCAACCTCGCCAAGTCGGTCACGGTCGAGTAGACCGGTCGAGCAGGCCGGTCGGCGGAGCGAGCGGGCGCCATGGGGCGGATCGTCGGGATCGGGGTCGATGTCGTCGACCTGGCGCGCTTCGAGCGCGCGCTGAGCCGCACCCCGCGCCTGCGCGAGCGCCTCTTCGCCGAGAACGAGCGCGACCTCCCGCTGCGCTCGCTCGCCGGTCGGTTCGCCGCGAAGGAGGCGCTCATGAAGGCCCTCGGGGCCACCGATGGCGTCGGCTGGCACGACATGCGCGTCGTGCCCGACGCCGAGGGCAACCCCGACCTCGTCGTGAGCGGGCGCGCCGCCGAAATCGTCGCCGCGCGCGGCATCGGCTCGCTGCACCTCTCGATGTCGCACGATGCGGGCGTCGCGATCGCCTTCGTGGTGGCCGAGTCATGACCCGCCCGCTGCGCGAGGCCCGCATCTCGTCGGCGGCGATCGGGGCGAACGCCGAGACGATGCGCCGCGCTGTGCCGACCCGGCACGCGATGGCGATCGTCAAGGCCGACGGCTACGGCCACGGCGCCGTCACGGCCGCGCGCGCCGCTCTCGAGGCGGGCATCGACCACCTCGGCGTCGCTGATCTCGACGAGGCCTTCGAGCTGCGGGCGGCAGGCATCGACGCGCCCGTGCTGGCCTGGCTGCACGACCCCGAGGCCGACTTCGCCGCGGCCGCCGAGGCGGGCATCGCGCTCGGCGTGAGCTCGCGCGCGCAGCTCGCGCGCGCCGCCGCGACCGGGCACCGTGCGACCGTGCACATCAAGGTCGACACGGGGCTCTCGCGCAACGGCGTGGTCGAGGCCGAGTGGGGCCCGCTCGTCGAGGCGCTCGCCGCCGCGGTCGGCGCGGGCGAGCTCGTGCTCGGCGGCGTCTTCAGCCATCTCTCGAACACCTCGTCCGACGACGATCGCGCGCAGGTGGTCGCCTTCGAGCGGTTCGTGGATGCCCTGCGCAGCGTGGGGCTCGAGCCGGGCATCCGGCACCTGGCCGCGTCGGCCGCGGCGCTCGACCACCCCGCGGCCCGCTACGACATGGTGCGCCTCGGGCTCGCGCTCTACGGCATCGCCCCCGAACGGCACCTGCGGGGCACGCTGCCGCTGCGGCCCGCCATGCAGCTGAGCGCGCGCGTCGTGGGCCTCAAGCGCGTGCCAGCAGGCAGCGGGGTCTCGTACGGGTACCTGCACCGCACGAGCGCGCCGACGACCCTCGCGCTCGTGCCCCTCGGCTACGCCGACGGCGTGCCCCGTGCGGCCGTCGACGCGCCCGTGCTGATCGGCGACCGCAGGCACCGGGTCGTCGGCCGTATCGCGATGGACCAGCTCGTCGTCGACGTGGGCGACGCCCCCGTCGCGCTTGGCGACCGGGCGGTGCTGTGGGGCGACCCCGCCGACGGCGAGCCCGGTGTCGACGAGTGGGCCGACGCCGCGGGCACGATCGCCTACGAGCTCGTCACGCGCCTGGGCCGCCGCGTGCACCGCACGAGGGCGTGACGCGCATGACGGTGACGCTGACGATCGCCGACCCCGAGGGCATGGCGCGGTTCGGCGCCGTGCTCGCAGCCCAGCTGGGCGCGGGCGACACGGTGCTGCTGACGGGCGAGCTCGGTGCGGGCAAGACGACCCTCACGCGCGGGCTCGGTGCCGCGCTCGGCGTGCGCGGCACGGTCACGAGCCCGACCTTCGTGCTCGCGCGCACGCACCCGCGCCCCGAGGGGCCGCCGCTCGTGCACGTCGACGCGTACCGGCTGCGCGACGCCGCCGAGCTCGACGACCTCGACCTCGACTTCGCGGGCTCGATCGTCGTCGTCGAGTGGGGCGCGGGGCTGCTCGAGCACCTCGTCGACGAGTGGCTCGCCATCACGATCGAGCGGCCCGTTGGCGCGACGACGATCGACGACCCTGACGAAGACGCCGTCGAGCCGCGCACCGTGACGGTCTCGGGCGTCGGCGCTCGGTGGGCCGACCTAGGCTGGCTGCATGCTGCTGGCGATTGACACCTCCGCGGGCACCGCGGTCGCCGTCGTCGCCGACGACGGGCGCGTGCTCGCCGAGCGCTCGACCGACGACACCCGGCGCCACGCCGAGGTCATCGGCCCGTTCCTCGAGTCGGTGCTGCACGCCGACGGGGTCTCGGCCGCCGCGCTCACGGGGGTCGTCACGGGCATCGGGCCGGGGCCGTACACGGGCCTGCGCGTCGGCATCGCGGCGGCGCGCGCGGTCGCGTTCGCGCGGGGCATCCCGCTGCTGCCGGTGCCCAGCCACGACGCCGTCGCGCTCGCGCTCGTCGAGGGCGGAATCGCCGCGGGCCGGTTCTCGGTGGTCACGGATGCCCGGCGCCGCGAGGTCGCCGTGACGACCTACACGGCCGCCCTGCCCCTCCCGGCGGTCGCGGCGCCCGCGCACCTCGTCGCGCGTCTCGAGTGGACGCCCGAGGAGGGCGTCGCCGCGCACGAGGTGACGCAGATCCCCGCCGGGCCGCTCGCCCACGTCGCCCTCGCCCGGCTCGCGGCCGGCCTGCCCTTCGCTGCCCCGCAGCCGCTCTACCTGCGCGCGCCCGATGTGACGCTCTCGAGCCCCAAGCGGGTGAGCTGATGGCCGCCGAGCACGTGCTGCTGCGCGACGCCGACCTCGCCGATCTCGACGCGATCATGGCGCTCGAGGCCGCGACCTTCCCCTCCGATGCCTGGAGCCGCGAGATGATGGCCGCCGAGCTCGCCGCGCCGCACACGCGCTACCTCGTCGCCGTGGTCGACGGGCAGACCGTCGGCTACGCGGGGCTCAGCGCGCCGGCGGGCGCGTCGCAGGCCGACGTGCAGACCATCGCGGTCGATGCGGCGCATCGCGGGCGCGGCATCGGCGCGCTGCTGCTCGAGCGCCTGCTCGACGAGGCGCGAGAGCGCCGCGTCGACGACGTGCTGCTCGAGGTGCGCGCCGACAACCCCGACGCCCAGCGCCTCTACGAGCGGCACGGCTTCGCGCCCATCGCCGTGCGGCCTCGCTACTATCAGCCCGACGACGTCGACGCGATCGTCATGCGGTGGGAGGCGGCCCCATGAGCGCGCAGCCACTGGTCTTGGGCATCGAATCGAGCTGCGACGAGACCGGCATCGGCATCGTGCGCGGCACGACCCTGCTCGCGAACGTCATCTCGTCGTCGATGGAGGAGCACGCCCGCTTCGGCGGCGTCGTGCCCGAAGTCGCCGCGCGCGCCCACCTCGAGGCCCTCGAACCCGCCCTGCGCCAGGCGCTCGACACGGCGGGGGTGACGCTCGACGAGCTCGACGCGATCGCCGTGACGAGCGGGCCGGGCCTCAGCGGCGCCCTCATGGTCGGCGTCGGCGCCGCGAAGGCGCTCGCCGTGGCGCTCGACAAGCCCTTCTACGCGGTCAACCACCTCGTCGGGCACGTGGGCGCCGACGTGCTGCGCACCGAGGGCGAGCCCGCGATCGAGCTGCCGACGATCGCCCTGCTCGTCTCGGGCGGCCACACCTCGCTGCTGCACGTGCGCGACCTCACGAACGATGTCGAGCTGCTCGGCGAGACGATCGACGACGCCGCTGGTGAGGCCTTCGACAAGGTCGCCCGACTGCTCGGCCTG
>LNFD01000372.1 GCA_001464255.1 Actinomycetales bacterium Ga0077552
GTTCAGGAAGGGGTAGGGGTACCACGGTCCGTCGGTGACGATGTCGTAGGTGAGCGGCCCGCGCACGAGCGTGTAGACGGCCCAGACGATCGGGAAGGCAACGATCGTGCCGATGTGCTTCCAGTCGAGGCGGTGGCGGCCCGGCGCGAACAGCCAATCGACCAGCAGGTAGAGCGGCCCCCACAGGTGCAGGATCTCGTTCGACCAGTCGAGCGTGGCGCCCTGCGGCAACTCGATGCCGCGCAGCAGCAGGTTGTAGACGATGCCCGTCGTGACCATGAAGGTCGTCGCGACGGCCCGCAGCACGCTGAACCAGTGCGGGGTCTTCTTCATCAGCGTGAGGCCCACGCCCATGACGAGCACGACCGTGGCGAGCACGTTCGACTCGATCGTGAAGAAGCTGAAGAAGTTGACGAGTCGGAACGGGATGTCGGTGAGACCCTGCGACTGCCAGAACGCGAGAGAGGTGACGATCTGGCCGACGACGGCGGCGCCGATCGCGAGCGCCGCGGCGACCCGCAGCACGAGGAAGAGAGCGGTCACGACTTCGGGCCTTTCGACATCTGGTGCGGGGTCTGCGCTCATGCTACGTGGCCCGAGGGTCTCTCGTCTCCGGGTTGTGACAGGGAGTTAACACGCGCGAGACGCGCATCGTGTTCACTGGGGGCAGCAGGGGGAGGGCGAGAAGCGATGGCGATGATGCGCGCGATGGTCATGACGGGGGTCGGCGGGCCCGAGGTGCTCGAGAGCGCCGAGCTGCCGGTGCCCGTGCGGGCGGGGGCCGAGGTGCTCGTGCGGGTGCACGCCACGAGCGTCAACCCCATCGACGTCAAGACGCGGGCGGGCCGCGGCGCGGCACCTGCCATCCGCCACTACCCCACCGTGCTCGGCTACGACATCGCGGGCGTCGTCGTCGAGTCGCCCTACGAGTCGCATCCGCTCGCCCCGGGCCGCGAGGTCTACGGCATGACGCTCGTGCCGCGGCTCGACGGCGGCAACGCCGAGTACGCGGCCGTGCCCGAGCTGTTCCTCACCCCCAAGCCGACCGTGCTGTCGATGACGGAGGCGGCCGCGGTGCCGCTCGCAGCACTCACCGCGTGGGGCATGGTCGTCGACGTCGCGCGCGCCCACGAGGGGCAGCGGATGCTCATCCACGCCGGTGCCGGCGGCGTCGGGCACTTCGCGGTGCAGCTGGCGGCCTACTTCGGCGCGACGGTCACGGCCACGTGCTCGACCGCCAACGTCTCGTTCGTGCGCGAGCTCGGGGCCGCCCGCGTCGTCGACTACACCGCGACGCGCTTCGAGCACGAGGTGCACGATCACGACGTCGTCATCGACCTCATCGGCAACGTGCACGACGACACGGGCTCGCGGTCGCTCGGCACCCTGCGCCCCGGCGGGCTGCTCGTCAACGCGCCCTCCGGCAGCTGGCCGAGCATGCTCGACGATGCCGCGGCCGCGGGCGTGCGGGCCACCGACTACAAGGTGTCGCCGAGCGGCGCGACCCTCGCCGTCATCAGCCGCATGATCGAGGCGGGCGACCTGCGCGTGCACGTCGACCGCGTGCTGCCGCTCGAGCAGCTCGCCGAGGCGCACCGCCTCGTCGAATCGGGCCGCACGCGCGGAAAGATCGCTATCGAGGTCGCCCGCGGCTAGCGCCGGGCATCCCGAACCAGCCGAGCCGGAAACACGAACGGCCCCGCCGAAGCGGGGCCGTTCGTGCGTCGCGCCGCAGTAGCGGCGGCGCGACAGAAAACGCTAAACGGCGTTGACGTCGAGCGGGATGCCCGGGCCGAAGGTCGTCGAGAGCGAGCCCTTCTGCAGGTAGCGCCCCTTCGAGCTCGACGGCTTGAGGCGCATGACCTCGTCGAGCGCCGCCTTCAGGTTCTCGTGCAGCTGCTCTTCGGTGAAGGCAGTCTTGCCGATGATGAAGTGCACGTTGGCGTGCTTGTCGACGCGGAACTCGATCTTGCCGCCCTTGATGTCGGTGACGGCCTTGGCCACATCGGGGGTGACGGTGCCGGTCTTCGGGTTGGGCATGAGGCCGCGGGGGCCGAGCACCTTGCCGAGTCGGCCGACCTGGCCCATGAGCTCGGGGGTCGAGACCGCCGAGTCGAAGGCGGTGTAGCCGCCCGCGACCTTCTCGATGAGCTCGACGCCGCCGACCTCGTCGGCGCCGGCCGCGATCGCGGCCTCGGCCGCGGGGCCGGTCGCGAACACGATGACGCGAGCGGTCTTGCCCGTGCCGTGGGGCAGGTTGACGGTGCCGCGCACCATCTGGTCGGCCTTGCGGGGGTCGACGCCGAGCTTGAGCGCGACCTCGACGGTCGAGTTGGTGTTCTTCGAGCCGGTCTGACGAGCGACGGCGACGGCCTCGGCCGTCGAGTAGAACTTGCCGTCTTCGATCTTCTCGGCCGCGGCCCGGTAGGCCTTCGACTTCTGTGCCATGTTGTGTCTCCTAGAGGTGAGTTCGCGGTTGACGAGCCTGGCTGGCTCTCCCGCTGGTGTGTTGAGCTGGTGGAAGGTGACGATGCACCTCGGCGCTAACGATCGATCGTGTCGAGTTCATGTCACGACATCACCGGTCGACTAGCGACAAATCGCTATTCGACGGTGATGCCCATCGAACGAGCGGTGCCGGCGATGATCTTCTCGGCCGCCTCGATGTCGTTGGCGTTGAGGTCGACCTGCTTCTGCTCGGCGATCTGGCGCACCTGCTCCTTGGTGAGCTTGGCCACCTTGACGGTGTGCGGGGTCGACGACCCCTTCTGCACGCCCGCGGCCTTCTTGATGAGCTCGGCGGCCGGCGGGGTCTTGAGGATGAACGTGAACGAACGGTCTTCGTACACGGTGATCTCGACCGGGATGACGTTGCCGCGCTGGGCCTCCGTCGCCGCGTTGTAGGCCTTGCAGAACTCCATGATGTTGACGCCGTGCTGACCGAGCGCCGGGCCGATGGGCGGGGCGGGGTTGGCGGCGCCGGCCTGGATCTGCAGCTTGATCAGACCCGTGACCTTCTTCTTCGGTGCCATGTTCTCTTCCTTCGTGTCGAGCGGCATCCGGGTGGATGCCGCGCTCCCGCCTGCGTGCCCTGTGCACGCCGCGGTGGTCAGTGATTAGAGCTTGGTGACCTGGTCGAACGACAGCTCGACCGGGGTCTCGCGCTCGAACAGCGAGACGAGCACGATGAGCTTGCCGCTCTCGGGCTTGATCTCGTTGATCGTGCCGGGGAGCCCGGCGAACGAGCCCTCCTTGATCGTGATGGTCTCGCCGACCTCGAAGTCGATCTCGGCGGGGATGACGCGCGCGGCGAGGCCGCCGCCCTTCGCGCCGCCGGCCTTGGCCGGAGCCTCGGCGACCTGCACGGTCGACTTGAGCATCTGGAAAGCCTCGTCGAACCGCAGCGGCGTGGGGTTGTGGGCGTTGCCCACGAAGCCCGTGACGCCGGGGGTGTGGCGCACGACCGACCAGCTGTCTTCGTTCAGGTCCATGCGCACGAGCACGTAGCTGGGGATGCGCACGCGCGTGACGAGCTTGCGCTGGCCGTTCTTGATCTCGACGACGTCCTCCATGGGAACCTGCACCTCGTAGATGCTCTCCTCCATGTTCATCGAGATCTTGCGGTTCTCGATGTTCTGCTTCACGCGCTTCTCGAAGCCCGCGTAGGAGTGCACGACGTACCACTTGCCCGGCTTCATGCGCAGCTCGAGCTTGAACTCGTCGTAGGGGTCGACCTCGGCAGGCTCGGCGTCGACCTCGGGCTCGTCGGCCTCGTCGTGGGTCGCCTCGGCGGCGGCCTCGGCCTCGTCGGCCGAGTCGATGTCGAGCGCGTCATCGACGATCGCGTCGGCCTCGGGGTCGGCGGCGGCCTCGAGCGCGTCGAGCAGGCCGTCGAGGTCGGGCTCGTCGCTCTCGTCGACGAGGTGCATCGCCGAGTGCTCGACGGCGTCGACCGCGTGCAGGTCGGCGTCGAGGGTGTTGCCCTCCTGGGCCTCGTCCTCCTCCGACGACTGCTCGGCGGCGGTCGAGTAGTCGAGGTCGCTGGGGAGCTTCTCGGTCACGGTTTCTCTTTCTCTCTGTTCGTGCGAATCGGGGCGGGCGCGGGGCTACAGGCCCAGCGCGGCCGATCCGTCGCCGAAGACGAAGCGCACGAGCCACAGGAACACGATGTCGAGGCCCGACACGATCGCCATCATGATGATCACGAAGACGAGCACGACGATCGTGTAGGTGATGAGCTCGCGCCGGGTGGGGGTGACCACCTTGCTGAGCTCGTTGAGCACCTGGCGGATGAACAGCGCGAAGCGCCCGAACGGACCGCGCTTCTCGGCGCGCTCCTTCTTGGCGTTCGCGACGACGTCCTCGCCGGGCTCGTCGATCACATTGCTCACGTGATGCTCTCCTCACGACTCATCGTCGTTGTGACTGGGTCTGGTGCTTCCCCGCGCGCTCTCGCACGCGGGCCACCGCCGTACCCGGGGGATCCGTGCGGAACCCCCGGGCCGACGACTCTGCAGGGCGGACAGGACTCGAACCTGCAACCTGCGGTTTTGGAGACCGCTGCTCTACCAATTGAGCCACCGCCCTCTGCGGCGGATCGCTGATCTTCGGGCACGCGAAAGCATGGCAGAGATCAACTACCTCGGCCCAGTGTAGGCGACGACGCGGAGAGCACCAAGCCGGGCCCCGCGCCGACGAGCGCCGGGCATCCGGTATTCGGATGCTGTGCCCCGCGTAGAATCGGCGCCGTGACCGCCGACTCCTCCCGCATCGCCCGCCGCATCGCCGCCATCAGCGAATCCGCGACCCTCAAGGTCGACGCCAAGGCCAAGGCCCTCAAGGCCGCCCGGCGAGCCCGACTTCCCGACCCCCGAGCACATCGTCGAGGCCGCGGTCGTCGCCGCGCGCGACCCCCAGAACCACCGCTACACGCCCGCGGCCGGTCTGCCCGAGCTGCGTGAGGCCGTCGCCGAGAAGACGAAGCGCGACTCAGGGCTCGAGACGAGCGCCGGGCGGGTCATCATCACGAACGGCGGCAAGCAGGCGGTGTTCCAGGCCTTCGCGACGATCGTCGACGACGGCGACGAGGTGCTGCTGCCCGCGCCGTACTGGACGACCTACCCCGAGGTCGTGCGCCTCGCGGGCGGCGTGCCCGTCGAGGTGTTCGCGGGCGCCGACCAGGACTACCTCGTGACGGTCGAGCAGCTCGAGGCCGCGCGCACGCCGCGCACCAAGGTGCTGCTGTTCGTGAGCCCCTCGAACCCGACGGGCTCGGTCTACAGCCCCGAGCAGACGACGGCCATCGGCGAGTGGGCCCTGCAGCACGGCATCTGGGTCATCAGCGACGAGATCTACCAGGCGCTCACCTACGACGGCGCGCGCTCGGTGTCGATCGTCGAGGCCGTGCCCGAGCTCGCCGAGCAGTGCATCCTCGTCAACGGCGTCGCCAAGACCTACGCGATGACCGGCTGGCGCCTGGGTTGGATGGTCGGGCCGGCCGACGTGATCGCCGCCGCCTCGAACCTGCAGTCGCACCTCTCGAGCAACGTCGCCAACATCTCGCAACGGGCCGCGATCGCCGCCCTCACCGGGCCGCAGGATGCCGTCGCGACCATGCGCGAGGCGTTCGATCGGCGGCGGCGCGTCGCCGTGGCGGAGCTCAACCGCATCCCCGGCATGGTGACACCGACCCCGACGGGCGCGTTCTACGTCTACCCCGACGTCACGGGGCTGCTGAACCGCGAGTGGAAGGGCTCGACGCCGACGACCTCGCTCGAGCTCGCCGACCTCGTGCTCGAGCACGCCGAGGTCGCGGCGGTACCCGGCGAGGCCTTCGGCCCGAGCGGCTACCTGCGCTTCAGCTATGCGCTCGGCGACGCCGACCTGCTCGAGGGCATCCAGCGCCTGCAGGCGCTCTTCGGCACCCGGTAGCGATGGCCGCGGCGCTCGCGGGGCTCGGCCTCGGCCTCTCGCTCATCATCGCGATCGGCGCCCAGAACGTCTTCGTGCTGCGGCAGGGCATCCGTCGCGAGCACGTGCTCGCCGTCGTCATCGTCTGCGCCGTCTCCGACGCGGTGCTGATCGCGGCGGGCATCGCCGGTCTCGGAGCACTGCTCGGGGTCGTGCCCTGGCTGATCGACGTCGTCCGCTGGGCGGGCGCGGTCTTCCTCATCGGGTACGGGATGCTCGCCGCGCGCCGCGCGTGGCGCCCCGCCGGGGCGCTCGCCGTCGACGAGTCGGCGCCCCGCGACCCCGACGCGGCCGAGCACGGAGGCCCCGGGTCGGCGAGCGCCCCGGGCGGGATGACCGCGGTCGCCGCGCCCGCGCGCCTGCGCGGGGTGCTGCTCACGGCGCTCGCGCTCACCTGGCTCAACCCGCACGTGTACCTCGACACCGTGTTCCTGCTCGGGTCGATCGCGAGCACGTGGCAGGAGCAGCGCTGGCTGTTCGGCGCGGGCGCGATGCTCGGCAGCGCGCTGTGGTTCACCGCGCTCGGCTTCGGCGCGCGCTACCTCGGCCGCTGGTTGTCGAGCCCGCGCGCGTGGCGCTGGCTCGACGCCGGCATCGCGGTCGTCATGGTCGCGATCGCGGTGTCGCTGGTGCTCCCGAGCTAGCGCTGCGCGGCCGCGTAGGCCTCGCGCACCTCGGCGGGGATGCGGCCGCGGTCGCCGACCGTGTAGCCGTTCTTCTGCGCCCACGCGCGCACGGCGGCGGTGTCGCCGCTCGCGGTCGAGCGCGTGCGCGGCACGGCGCCGGCCCGGCGGCCGGTCGAGCGGGCCCGTGCGATGAACGGGGCGAGGGCATCCTGCAGCGCCTGCTGGTTGGGGCGGCCGAGGTCGATCTCGTAGCTCGCACCGTCGAGCGCGAAGGTGACGGTGCCGCCCTCGCCCGGGCCGATGATGGTGCCGTCGAGATCGTCGACGAGCTCGGTCGTAATGCGCTTCATCAGAATTCCCCTCGGTATTCGAATAAACCTGGCCGAGTTTATCGGAAATTCGCGCGCGAATTGCGAATTCTGTGCGGCCGATAAACCGGGTCCACCGAACGGTGGACCCGGGAATCCGCCGGGCGGAGGTGCCGTCGACCGCCGGGGCGCGGGATGCTGGAGCCATGACCACACCCGAGAACGTCGTCGAGGTGCGCGAGCTGCGCAAGACCTACGGCGACCTGACCGCCGTCGATGGCGTGAGCTTCGACATCCACCGCGGCGAGACCTTCGCCCTGCTCGGCCCGAACGGCGCCGGCAAGTCGACCACGATCGAGATCCTCGAGGGCTACCGCTCGCGCTCGAGCGGCGCGGTGAGCGTGCTCGGCGTCGACCCGCAGAAGGGCGGTCTCGACTGGAAGGCCCGCATCGGCATCGTGCTGCAGTCGAGCGGCGAGAGCGGCAACGTCACCGTCGCCGAGCAGCTGCGGCACTTCGCGGCCCTCTACCCGAACCCGCGCGACGTCGACGAGGTCATCGCCGCGGTCGGGCTCGAGGCGAAGGCCGGCTCGCTCATCCGCAAGCTGTCGGGGGGCCAGCGACGCCGCGTCGACGTGGCCGTCGGCATCGTCGGCGCACCCGAGCTGCTCTTCCTCGACGAGCCGACGACGGGCTTCGACCCCGAGGCCCGCCGCAGCTTCTGGAAGCTGATCCGCACGCTGCAGAGCGAGGGAACGAGCATCCTGCTCACCACCCACTACCTCGACGAGGCCGCCCAGCTCGGCGACCGCGCCGGCATCATCGCGGGCGGCCGCATGGTCGACCTCGCGCCCATCGACGAGATCGGGGGCCGCGAGTCGCGCGTGCCGCTCGTGCGCTGGCTCGAGAACGGCGAGCGCCGCGAGCAGCGCACCGACTCGCCCGCCTCGGTCGTCACCGAGCTCGTCGCGCGCATCGGCGGCGAGCCGGAGTCGCTCGAGGTGATCCGGCCGAGCCTCGAAGACGTCTACCTCGACCTCGTCGGCCACGAGCACGCGAGCGACCTGAGCGCCGAAGCGCTGAACGAGACGGAGGCAGCACGATGAGCGCCACGATGAGCCCGGCCCGGGCATCCCGCACCGAATCATCGATCGGCCGCGCCGTGCGCCTGGGGCTGCTGCGCATCGGCTACGAGGTGCGCGCCTACTTCCGGCAGGGCGACACGGTCTTCTTCACCTTCCTCTTCCCGGTCGTGATGCTGACGATCTTCTCGGTCTCGTTCAGCGAGGCGAGCTTCGGGCAGACCGCCGACGGCGATGAGATCACCGCCGCGTGGTTCTTCCTGCCCGCCATGCTCGCCGCGGGCGTGCTGCTGAGCGGCCTGCAGAACCTCGCGATCGACATCGCCATGGAGAAGAGCGACGGCACGCTCAAGCGCTTGGCCGGCTCGCCCCTGCCGGTCGTGAGCTACTTCATCGGCAAGCTCGGGCAGTCGTTCATGACGGGCCTCATGCAGGCCGGAGTGCTGCTCGCGCTCGGCTTCACGGTCTTTCAGGTGCCGCTGCCCGAGCAGGCGGAGAACTGGTGGGTCTTTGCGTGGGTCTTCACGCTCGGCGTGCTCTGCTCGGCGATCCTGGGCATCGCGCTCAGCGCCGTGCCGCGCAGCGGCAAGAGCGCCACGGCCGTGGTCATCCCGATCACGCTCGTGCTGCAGTTCATCTCCGGCGTCTACCTGCGGTTCAGCGACCTGCCCGAGTGGCTGCAGAACGTCGCCGCGGTCTTCCCGCTCAAGTGGATGGCCCAGGGCATGCGCAGCGTCTTCCTGCCCGACGAGCTCGTCGTGCTCGAGCAGAACGAGTCGTGGGATCTGCCGGGCATCGCGCTCGTGCTCGCGATCTGGCTCGTGGCCGGCCTCGTCATCACGAGCCTCACCTTCCGCTGGATCCGGAAGGATTCGTGAGCCCTTGGATGCTGCGCTCCTGCCGGGCCGCGACCGACGCGATCGACCATGGCTAGGGGCCGGCCCGTGACCGCCCGCCAGGTGTGGAGCATCGCGGTGCTCGGCATGGCGGCGCTGCTCGGCGTGCTGCTCGTCATCACCGCCCGGGATGCCCTCGACACCCTGCTCGGAGGAGCGGGCATCGCCCTGCTGATCGCGGGATGGTTCGGCCTCGGGCTGCCGCGCCTCGACGATCCTCGCGGGGCTCCGCTCTTCGTGGGGGTCGTCGCCCTCGCCGTCGCGCTCATGCTCGCCGCCTCGCCGACCCTCGCGATCGCGCAGGGCATCGCCTACCCGATCGCGTGGGTGTTCTGCTCGTC
>LNFD01000373.1 GCA_001464255.1 Actinomycetales bacterium Ga0077552
TAACGGTGGTGATGTCGTCGACCGCGAGCACGGATTGCACGGCCCGTGAGACGGGGGCAACGAGGTCGGGGCGTTCGGCGATGACGACGAGCACGCTCACCGGTCCTGGAGTCTCCGGTGTTTGCGGGATCATCACGAGCGGCTCGAGAAATCGCAGGTAGTCAGGCACGTCGATGCGGCCCATGATCGCGTACTCGCCCCCGCTGACCGCCGTGACCCCGCCGACCGCGTCGGGCATCCCGAGCGCGTCGAGAGCGGCGGCGGATGCCCAGGCCGACCGATTCTCGATCGCCGAGGCCGCAGGTATGCCGAGATCGGTCAGATCGTCGCCCCACACGGTGCGCACGGGCACCCGCGTGGCGTCGTCAAACGCGGCGTTCTGCACGTCGGTGGCCGCGCCGAACGCTCCGGCCCATTCGATGCCGTCGAGGCTCGCGAGTCGGTCGAGCACGGTGGCGTCGAGGCCCGAGGCTGGTTCGGCGCGCACGATGATCGAACGGGTGCCGGCCGAGTCGATCGAGCTGATGACTGCTTGCTCGGCCCCGACCGTGCGGCCCGTGGTGAGCAGCACGGTCGCGCACATTCCCGCCACCATGACGATCGTCACCACCGAGGCGACGGGTTGCGCCCACGAGGTCGCGAGGGCTTCGCGAACTACGGCCATCCAGCGTGCCGTGCGCAGGCGACGGGTCACAGTTCGACCCTCCGGTCGCAGCGGGCGACGAGCGCGGGGTCATGGGTGACGACGATGACCGTGGCACCCGAGTGCGCTTGGGCGTGGAAGGCGTCGACCACGATGTCGGCCGAGGCCGGGTCGAGGTTGCCGGTCGGTTCGTCGGCGAGCAGGATGCGCGGGTCGTTCAGCAGCGCCCGACACAGCGCGATGCGTTGCGCTTGACCGCCAGAGACCTGCCCGGGCTTCGCGCTCGCGCGCAACTCGACCCCGAACTGCGCCATCAGCTCGCGGGCGCGGCCCTGGGCATCGACGCGCGGCTCGCCCCGATACAGGGCGGTCTCGACCACATTGTCGATGACGGTTCGGGTGGGGTCGAGCGCTGCATCCTGAAACACGAAGCCGAAGAGGGAGGCGCGCAAGTGCGCCCGCCGCGCGTCGCCGAGGCCGGCGACACTGTCGCCCTCGATGAGCACCTCGCCGTCACCCGGTTTGAGCATGAGGCCGAGCAGGTAGAGCAGCGTCGACTTGCCGCGGCCGGAGGGGCCGGTGACGGCGACCACTTCACCCGCGTCGAAGCGTGCCGACCAGTCGGTGAGGATGGGCGCGTCGCGGTCGTAGCCGAACGTGATGCCGCGCGCCTCGATCACGCTCAGCCCTCGGTGGCGGGAACGCGCACGCGGGTGCCGGCATCCACGCCCTCGATGATCGAGAGCCCGCGCGCGCTCGTGACCACGGTCACCGGGTACTCGATGCCCTCGCTGTCGATGACGACGATCGAGCCGTCGGCCTTCGACAGCAGCGCCGCGCTGGGCACGGTGAGGCCCGTGACGCTCTCGACGATGACGATGCGCGAGGTCAAGAACGACTGACCGGTGACGGGCACTTGCGCGCACTCCTCAGCGCACACCGCGGCTCCGTCGGCGCCGGAGAGCAGCACGCGGATGCCGTTGTTCTCATCGGTGACCCGATCGACTACGAAGGCTTCCCAGGCCGAACCTTCGGGGCTCGTGATCTCGACGCGGGTACCCGTCGGCATGAGTGCCGCTTGCGCGTCGGTCACCGGCACAAAGAAGGAGGGCGCGGCCCCGAGGCCTTGCACGACCGCCTCGCCTCCGCTGAGCGACGCGCCACGGGCGACGAGCTTGGTGTCGAGCGCCACGCGGGTGGGCAAGCTGGGCACATAGATGATGTCGCCCGCCTGCACGACGCCGTCTTGCGGCAGGCCGAGCGACTTCTGCCACGCCCGCACCGCCACGGTCGTCGACCACCGGAACTGTCCATCGACAGCACCGCTGTAGTGGCCGAGTGCGGTCAGCATCGCTTGCAGCTGTGCGACGTCTTGCCCGGCTGCGCCGCTCGATACTGCGCGAAACGCGGGAATCGCACCCTGCGCGACGACGACCGGCCGCAGGTTCACCGAGTAGAGCGTCGTGCCGGGCGTGACATCGGCACCCGCGGTGATGTCGACGGTCGTGACGGTGCCGCCCGCGAGGTTCGAGCCGACCGGCGCCGGCGTCCATTCCGCAACGGTGTTGAGCATGATGCTCGACCCGACCTCACCCGTGACGACCTCGGCTGTGGTGAAAGCGGTGGAGGCGAGCACGTCTTGCCGTGGCGGATGCCCATCCGATCGCCGCGCCCGCAACCAGTACGCCCACACCGATCGCCATGGGCCGCACCCATCGGCGGGGTGCTCGCTCCAGGTCGCTCATGTCGCTCCCGTCGTGGTTCGACGTCGGCCATCACCCGCCGTCGAAATTTGATCCATGCTTAGCTTAGGTCTCGAGGGGTTCGTGATCGTGATGCGATCAGGCTCCAGCGAATGTGTCGGAGAGGGGTAGCCGCATGAAGACGCTCTCCGCGGGTCTGACGTCGATCTCGGCCGTGCTGCTCATCGCGGGGTTGTCGGGATGCACCGGCGATATCAGGCCCCCCGACCTT
>LNFD01000374.1 GCA_001464255.1 Actinomycetales bacterium Ga0077552
GACCCCGCTCGTCGCCCGGCGGCTCGGCGCGGGCGATGCGCGCGGGGCGCACGCCGCCGGCGTCGACGGACTGTGGCTCGCGCTCGGCATCGGCGTGCTGCTGCTCGCGCTCATGGTGCCGCTGAGCCCCCTCATCGTCTGGTGGTTCGGGGCGGGCCCCGCGGTGGGGGCCGCGGCGCTCGAGTATCTGGGCATCGCGTGGTGGGGCATCCCGGGCATGCTGCTCGTGCTCGCCGCGACGGGCATGCTGCGGGGGCTGCAGGATGCCCGCACTCCCCTGCTCGTCGCAGTCGCCGGCTTCGGCGCCAACATCGTGCTCAACGCCGCGCTCATCTACGGCCTCGGTCTCGGCATCGCCGGCTCGGCGATCGGCACCGTGATCGCGCAGTGGGGCATGGCGATCGTGCTCGTCGTCGTGTGCGTGCGGCACGCGCGGGGCGCCGGTGCCGCGCTGCGTCCCGGCCGCACGGGCATCGAGGCGGCGGCGCGGTCGGGGTCGTGGCTACTGCTGCGCACGCTGAGCCTTCGCATCGCGCTTGTCACGACCGTCGTCGTGGCGACGGGCCTGGGTACGCCCGAGCTCGCGGCGACGCACGTGTGGTTCGCCGTGTACAGCCTGCTCGCCCTGGCCCTCGACGCTCTCGCGATCGCGGGTCAAGCGCTCATCGGCCACGGGCTCGGTGCCGCCGAGGTCGCGCGCGTGCACGCGATCACCCGGCGGCTCGTCGGCTGGGGCGTGCTCACGGGGGCGGTGCTCGCGGTGCTCGTCGCCTCGCTGATACCGGTGCTGACGATCGTCATGACCTCGGATGCCGCGGTGCGGTCGGCGCTGCCCCTCGCGCTGGGCATCCTGGCCGCCGGCCTGCCGCTCGCGGGGCTCGTGTTCGTGCTCGACGGCGTGCTCATCGGGGCCGGCGACGCCCGGTACCTGGCGTGGACGGGCGTGCTCAACCTGCTCGTCTACCTCGCGGTGCTGCCGGTCGTCGCGGGGCTCGCCCCGCTGCTCGCGGCGTTCACCTTCGTCTACCTCGGCGCCCGCGCGCTCACTCTCGGCTTGCGAGCCCGAGGCTCGACCTGGATCGTGACGGGCGCGCGCTAGAGCCAGTCGCGCCGCTTGAACGCCACGTAGAGCCCGATACCGAGCAGCGCCATGAGGCCCATCGCGAAGGGGTAGCCGAAGACCCAGTCGAGCTCGGGCATGTAGCGGAAGTTCATGCCGTAGACGGTGCCGACGAGGGTCGGAGCGAACAAGATGGCCGCCCACGAGGTGATGCGCTTGATCTGCTCGTTCTGCGCGACGCTCACCTCGGTCATGCGGCGCGTGATGAGCGTCGACTGCGCCTGCAGGGCCTTGTCGAGCAGCGTGCGGAAGGCTTCGGCGCGCTCGCCCGAACGGGTGACGTGGTCGAGCACGTCTCCGAGGTGGTGGCTGAGGTCGAGGTCGACACCGTACTTGTCGCCGCCGCGCTGCAGAGCACCGATGATGCCGATGAGCGGCTGCACTGCGCGCTGGAAGCCGATGACCTCGCTCGAGAGGTCGTAGATGCGGCGCGTCAGCACGTCGTGCTCGGCCTCGCCGAAGAGCTGGTCCTCGATCTCGTCGATGTCGTTCTCGAGCCCGGCGATGACGGGCTCGTACTCGTCGACGACCTCGTCGAGCACGGCGTAGAGGATCGCCTCCGGGCCCTTCGCGAGCAGCTCGGGGTCTGCCTCCAGGCGGTCGCGCACGAGCGCGAGATCGGGCGACTCGGCGTGCCGCACGGTGACCACGAACTGCGGGCCGACGAAGACGTGCAGCTCGCCGAACTCGACCGTCTCGGTCTCGTCGATGTACCGCGCCGTGCGCAGCGCGAGGAAGAGGGTGTCGCCGTAGCGCTCGAGCTTCGAGCGCTGGTGCCCCTTGAGGGCGTCCTCCACGGCGAGGTGATGCAGCCCGAACTCGGCCGCGACCGACTCGAGCTCGTCGATCGTCGGGCGGTAGAGGCCGATCCAGGCGACGCCACCCGTATCGCGCACGACCTCGTAGGTCTCGTCGAGACCGACGACGCCGGGGCGCCGCAGCCCCTCGACGTAGACGGCGCTATCGACGACGGCCATGTGCGCGCTCCTCGGCGATCGGTGCAGACCGCATGATGCCTCCCTGGGCGGGCCGCCGCTCAGCGCAGCTGGCCGAAGGCCTCGGCCTTCTTGATGGGGCCCGCGATGAGAATGGTATCCCCCGGCTCGATGACGGTATCGGCATCGGCGTTGCACCACTCGGCCGTGCCGCGCTGCACGGCCATGACGGTCACGCCGTGGTGCTTGCGCAGGTCGGTGTCGCCGAGGCGCTTGCCCTCGACCACGCGGTTCGGGCCCATCTTGACGATCGCGTAGTCGTCGTCGACCTCGATGTAGTCGAGCGCGGCACCGCGAACGAGGTGGGCGACGCGGCGGCCCATCTCGTGCTCGGGGTAGATGACGTGCTGCACGCCGAGCTGCGTGAGGATCTGCCCGTGGGCGTCGCTCACGGCCTTCGTCCACAGGTGCGGGATCTGCATGCGCAGGAGGATCGAGGTGGTCAGGATGCTCGACTGCACATCGGAGCCGATGGCCACGACGACGCGGTCGAACTCGTTGACCGCGAGTTGCCGCAGCACCTCTTCTTTCGTCGTGTCGGCGCGCACCACCTGGGTCAGCTGCCCGTTGAGCGACTGCACGATGTCCTCGTCGGCGTCGATGCCGAGCACTTCGGTGCCCGTGGCCATGAGCTCGAGCGCGATCGCGCGGCCGAAGCGGCCCAGGCCGATGACGGCGACCGAGTCGGCCTCGGCGATGCGCGTGGCGCGGTCGCGGCTGAAGATGCGGGAGTTAACCAATGACGGGCCTTTCTTTCGGAAGCTCGTAGAGCACCTTGCGTTGCCGCAGCACCAGGGCGGTGCCGAGCGTGAGCGGGCCGAGTCGGCCGAGGAACATGAGGATCATCAGGATGATCTGCGCCGCGGGCGGCAGGTCGGCGGTGATACCCGTGCTGAGCCCCACGGTGCCGAAGGCCGAGATCACCTCGAACAGCAGCACGTCGAGGTCGAGGTGCGTCATGACCATGAGGGCGATCGTCGCGCTGATGACGGCCGCCATCGACAGCAGCGTGATCGTGATGGCCTCGCGGTGCACCGCCCGCGAGAGCCGCTTGCCGAAGATGTTGACGGCGCCCTCGCCGCGCAGCTCGGTGATGATGATGAAGAGCAGCACCGCGAAGGTCGTGACCTTGATGCCGCCCGCGGTTCCGGCCGGCCCACCGCCGATGAACATGAGCACGTCGATGCTGAGCCAGGTCTCGCTCGTCATCTGCCCGATGTCGACCGAGTTGAACCCCGCCGTGCGCGCCTGCACCGAGTGGAAGAACGACACGAGCACGCGGTCGCCCACCGAGAGCTCGCCGATCGTCGCGGGGTTGCTCCACTCGAAGACCGCGATGACGACCGTGCCGAGCACGAGCAGCAGGGCCGTCATGGCGAGCACAAGGTTGGTGTTCATGCTCCAGTGCAGGGGCCGGCGCAGCTCGCGCCGCAACTGCAGCAGCACGGGGAACCCGAGCCCGCCGAGGATCGTCGCGATGCACATGGGCAGCACGACGACCGGGTCGGTCGCGAAGCCGATCATGTTGTCGCTGAACGGGGCGAAGCCGGCGTTGTTGAACGAGGAGATGGCGAGGAAGACGCCGCGTCCGAGCGCGGTCGGCAGTGCATCCCCGTACGACAGCCAGAACTGCAGGGTCAGGATGACCGCCACGATCGCCTCGATGATGAGCGACGACAACACGATGCCGCGAGCGAGGCGCACGGCGTCACCCGTCGTGACCGCGCGGTTCTCGGCGCCCGCGACCATGCGCCCGCGCAGCGAGACGCGGCGCAGGAGGGCGAGGCCGATGAGCGAGGCGACGAGCATGATGCCGAGGCCGCCGAGCTGGATGAACGCGACGATGACGGCGTGACCGAAGGGCGACCAGACCGTCGCGGTGTCGACGACGATGTGGCCCGTCACGCACACGGCCGACACCGCCGTGAACGCGGCCTCGAGCAGCGTGACCTCGACGCCGGGCGCGTGCGCGATCGGCAGCGCGAGCAGCGCCGTGGCCACGAGGATTGCCCCGAGGAATCCGATGACGACGGCCTGAGGCGGGTTCAATCGGACGCGGTGGTGCGAGCGTCGCTGGGGCGCCCTCGTGAGAGGCACCCGCAGACTCTAGTCCTCTGCCGCCCGCGCGCAAGTCGGCGGCGTGTCGCGACTACGAGCGGGGTGCCGCCGTCGTCGTGCCGAGGCGCAGCTCGCTCGTGAAGAAGACGTCGGCGACGGGTTCGCCCGCGAGCGCCGCGAGGGCCATGCGGGCCGCCGCCCGCCCCTTCTCGACGATCGGCTGCACGAGCGTCGTCAGGCGGTGGATGCTGAGCCCGTCGATGCGCGCCCCGTCGAAGCCGAGCACGCTGAGGTCGTCGGGCACGGTCAGGCCGAGCTCGTCGGCGGCCTGGATCGCGCCGAGGGCGAGCAGGTCGCTCTGCGCGACGATCGCGGTCAGCTCGGGATGCCGGCGCAGCAGCGCGAGCGCCGCCCGGTGGCCTTCGTCGATGAGGCTCCCGGCGGCGACCTCGGCGGGCGCGTCGGGGTAGACCTCGCGCACGCCCGCGAGCCGCTCGAGGCCGGTGTAGGCGTCGCTCGCCGCCTCCCACTCCCGGGTGAAGGGGCCGCGCGTGTGGGCGCGATCCATCGGCAGCGTGATGACGCCGACGCGGCGGTGCCCGAGCGCGTGAAGGTGCTCGGCGCCCGTGCGCATGCCCTCGCGGTTGTCGAGCTCGACGCGGTGCATGCCCTCGCGCTCGCGCGCTTCGACGCCGATGAGGGGCACCTGGCGCTGGCTCAGCACCGCGACGGCGGGGTCGAGGTCGGTGCTGCAGCCGAGCAGGAGAGCGGCATCCATCGAGGCGTCGCGCAGGCCGCCCACCGGGCGGTCGTCGCTGTCGGTGAGCAGCAGCAGGCTGTAGCCGGCCTGGCCGAGCTCGTCGGCGATGCCGTCGAGCATGGCGACGACCATGGGGTCGCGGAAGGCGTCGCGGATGCGGTCTTCCATGACGACGGCGATGATGCCGCTGCGGCCCGTGCGCAGACTGCGGGCGCGCGGGTCGGGGCCGCCGTAGTTGAGCTCGCGCGCGGCGGCGAGCACGCGCTCGCGCGTGTCGTCGGCGACGGGACCGGCGCCGCTGAAGGCGAGCGAGGCGGTCGAGGCCGAGACGCCGGCGCGCGCCGCGACGGCCGCGAGGGTCGGCCGGGCCGTCTCGTCGGCCGCGGGGATCGTGCGCGTTGCCGGGGTCGTCATCGGCTGTTACTGTAGTCGAACTCGGGTATCGAATCGATTCGACTCGCTACCGCTCCCGGTTCGCCGGACCACCACCACCCTCGAAAGGCCGCTGTGTCCACCTCCACCGGCACCCTGCCCACGCTCGCCGCCTGGCGCATCGCCGTCTTCGCCGTGTTCGCCATCAACGGCCTCGCCATGGCCACCTGGTTCGCGCGCACGCCCGCCGTGCGCGACGCGCTCGATGTGCGCACCGACGAGTTCGGCATCCTCATCATGGGCATGGCCGCCGGCTCGATCGCGGGCCTGCTCGCCTCCTCGCACGTCATCGCGCGGATCGGCTCGCGCACGACGATCCTCGTCGCGCTGCTCTCGAGCCTCGGCGCGCTCGCCCTCATGGGCATCGGTGCCGCGACGCTGCAGAGCTTCGCCGTCACCTTCATCGGCCTCATGGTCTTCGGCGCCGCTTCGGGCATGACCGACGTGGCCATGAACGTCGAGGGCGCGGCGGTCGAGCAGGCGCAGGGCCGCAGCATCATGCCGTGGTTCCACGCCTCGTGGAGCCTCGGCACCATCACGGGCGCGGGCATCGCCGCGGGCGTCAGCGCTCTCGGGCTCGGGGTCGACGTGCACACCGTGCTCATGGCCGTGCTGCTCGGGGCGGGAGCGCTCATCGTCGTGCGGTTCCTGCCGAAGCATCGCGCGCTGCCCGGGCTCGACGACGACGGGTCGGGCCCGGCGCGCACGACCTTCGGCGAGCGCATGGCGATCTGGCGCGAACCGCGCACGCTCATTATCGGGCTCATCGTGCTCGGCATGGCCTTCGCCGAGGGCTCGGCCAACGACTGGCTCGCCCTCGCGATGGTCGACGACCGCGGCGTCGACGAGGCGACGGGCGCCCTGTACTTCACCCTCTTCGCCACGGCCATGACGATCGGCCGCATCGGCGGCGTGTGGGTGCTCGACCGCTTCGGGCGCGTGCCCGTGCTGCGCGCCTCGGCCCTGCTCGCGATCGCGGGCCTCGCGCTGCTCATCACCGTCGACTCCCCCGTCGCCGCCGCGATCGGCATCGTCGCCTGGGGACTCGGCGCCTCGCTCGGATTCCCCGTCGGCATGTCGGCCGCGGCCGACGACCCCACCAAGGCGGCCGCGCGCGTCTCGGCCGTCGCGACGGTCGGCTACTTCGCCTTCCTCGTCGGCCCGCCCCTTATCGGCTTCCTCGGCGAGGCCGTCGGCCTGCTCTCGGCGTTCTGGGTCGTGCTCGTGCTCATCGGTGTCGCCTTCATCGCGACGCCCGCGGCGCGCGAGACCGGTTCGGCCGCGCGCGGGGCTGCTGCGGGCGAGAGCAATCCCGCCGAGGTCGTCGCCCGGGCTCCGGATGCCCGCCTCTAGGCTCACCGCATGACGAGCTCCGCCTCCGCACGCCCCGCTCTGCCCGCCGACCTCGATCTCACAAGCCGCGCGGCCCTCGTCACGGGGTGCGGATCGGCCTCGGGCATCGGCTTCGCCACGGCCCGCGCGCTCGCCGAGCGCGGCGCCCGCGTCGTCATGACCGCCACGACCTCGCGCATCGACGACCGCGTGGCCGAGCTGGCCACCCTCGGGTTCGAGGCGCACGGCGTCGTCGCGCGGCTCGAAACCGAGCAGGCGGCGACCGCGGCCGTCGCGGCTGCAGTCGAAGCGATGGGCGCGCTGAGCATCCTGGTCAACAACGCCGGCATGATCGCGACGGGCGAGGAGTTCCCCCGCGGCGACATCGAGATGAGCATCGACGAGTGGCGCAGCGCCGTCGACGTCAACCTCACGAGCGTGTTCCTCGTGACGCGTGCCGTCATCGCGGGCATGCGGTCGCAGGGCTGGGGGCGTGTGATCAGCGTCGCCTCGACGACCGGCGCCGTGCAGGCCGCGCGCGACGACCTCGGCTACGCCACGGCGAAAGCCGGCGTGCTCGGCTTCACGCGCGGGCTCGCCGTCGACGAGGGTCGGCGCGGCATCACGGTCAACGCCGTCGCACCGGGCTGGATCGCCACCGCATCGCAGCTCGAGCAGGAGGCGGAGGAGGGCGAGCTCGTGCCGCTCGGCCGCAGCGGCACGCCCGCGGAGATCGCGAGCGCGATCGCGTGGCTCGCGAGCCCGGGCGCGAGCTACATCACCGGCCAGCTCATCGTCGTCGACGGCGGCAACGGCATCGCCGAGGAGCGCCGGCCCGGCCTCTGGGCCTGAGTCCGCCCGCCAAATGACGGAGTTCGCCCTGTTCGAGGTCGGATAGCGGGCTGCTGGGTGCTGATCTTCCGTCATTCGGCAGAAACGGTCGACCCTAGGCTGAGGGGATGCGCCTCGTCATCGCCCGCTGCTCGGTCGACTACGCGGGCCGGCTCAGCGCGCACCTGCCGCTCGCGACGCGCCTGCTCATCCACAAGAGCGACGGCAGCCTGCTCGTGCATGCCGACGCGCTCAGCTACAAGCCGCTCAACTGGATGAGCCCGCCCTGCACGCTCGTCATCGACGAGCCCGACGACGACCAGCGCGAGGCCGGGGTGCTCGAGCTCTGGCGCGTCACGCACGCGAAGACCGCCGACCTGCTCGTCGTGAGCATCCACGAGGTGCTGCACGACTCCGCACACGAGCTCGGCGTCGACCCCGGCCTGCAGAAGGACGGCGTCGAGGCGCACCTGCAGAAGCTGCTGGCTGAGCACATCGAGCTGCTCGGCGAAGGCCACACGCTCGTGCGCCGCGAGTACATGACGGCGATCGGACCGGTCGACATCCTCGCGCGCGACGCGAGCGGAGCATCCGTCGCCGTCGAGATCAAGCGCCGGGGCGGCATCGACGGCGTCGAGCAGCTGACGCGCTACCTCGAGCTCATGAACCGCGACCCGCTGCTCGCCCCCGTCGCGGGCGTGTTCGCGGCGCAGGAGATCACGCCGCAGGCGCGCACGCTCGCCGAAGACCGCGGCATCCGCTGCCTGCTGCTCGACTACGACGCGATGCGCGGCCTCGACGACGGAGTGCCCCGGCTCTTCTGAACCGGGGCACTCGCGATCGTCTGAGGAATCAGACGAGGCTGCGGAAGGCCCGGCGCGGAGCACGATAGCTCGCGAGCAGCGCGCCCCCGAGCAGCAGTGCGAGACCGAACAGCACGGCGCTCGGGGCGATGGTGCGGGGACCGGTCGCCGCGAGCTGCGCGCCCACGCCGTTGATCGTCACAACGAGGCACGACGCATCGATCTCGATGGTCTGCGACGCCGAGACCTCCTCGCCCCCGGAGAGCCCGACGAGCCGCAGCTCGTGCGCCCCGGGGATGCAGGCCTCCTGCGGCACCACGAGCTCGTTCGAGAACGCGCCATCGACATCGGTGTAGCCCTCGTCGAGCAGGATCGGGTCGGAGTACATGGTGAGCGTGTACGGCGACTCCGGGTCGAGACCCGCACCCTGCAACAGGGCGGTGCTGCCCGCGTAGAAGTCGCCCACCTCGAACTCGAGCTCGAGGGAGAGGTCGGGAGAGGTCACCTCGTAGTTGCCGGGGTCGGTCGTGCCGGTTCCGGCCCCGTTCGTGGCGGCGACCACGCAGTCGTAGGTCTCGGCCGCGGTGAACCCGGTGACGGTGATCGGCAGGGCGGTCGCGGTACCCGTGCGCACGTCGGCGGGGGTGTCGACGTTCGTGCACGTCATTGTCCAGCTCGAGACGACGACGTCTTCGGCGTAGGCCCAGAACTGCGCGGTGCGCCCGCCCTCCGTCCAGGCGTGACGGTCGATGTACGGCGCGGGCACGGTCTCGACACGGAAGAGGGTCTCGGCGACGCTCTGACGGCCATCGGCGTCGGCGATCGTCGTCTTGAAGGCCCAGAAGGTGCCGGGCAGGTAGATCTCGGTGTAGACGTCGCCGCCGGTACAGTGCTCCGCCCCGATCTCGAGGGCACCGCCCGCGAAGGTCGAGCACGGCAGGGCGCTGGAACCGTAGTAGGGCCCGTCGCCGCTCTCGACGGTCGTCCAGGTCACGGCCCCCGGTGCCGCGTACGAGATCAGCGTGGTCGTGCCGACCACGGAGAGGGGCGCGTAGATGACCGGCGAGGTCAGGCGCGGGGCCACTGCGTAGGTCGACCCGGTTTTGCTGAACCGCACCCACTGAGAGAAGTCGCTCGCGATGCTGTTCACGATGTCGCTGACGCGGCAGCAGTTCTCGACGTAGACCTCGTAGAGGCCGTCGGGAAGCGTCGAGAGGTCACCCTGGAAGGTCTCGACGACCTGCGCGTAGAGCGGCTCGTCCGATTCGACCTCGCTGATGACCTCGAGGCTCACGCCGGTGTCGGTGCCCGAGCCGGGCACGTCGCTGTAGGAGCTGATCGCCCGAACGGGCGTCGTGCTACCGAGGCCGACGAACGTGCTGTGGTCGTTGGTCGCCCATGCCGTCGTCACCTCCCAGGTGGCGGTATCGCCCGTGACGGAGAAGTCGGGGCCGCTCGCGCGGAAGTGGCTAGCGCTCGCGGCGCCCGCACCGACGGCAGCAGCGACGATGCTGAGTGCGGCGGCCGCGGCGACGAGCGGGGCTCGGCGGGTGAGTCGTGACATGGGAGGTGCGTCTTTCTGAGGAGTGACAGGGTCGGGGCATCCTCTCAGTAGTGAAACCCTGTCGTCTCTTCGCCGCCGCTCGCGATGTGCGCTTTACGTCAATGCCGTGCGGGATACGCTCGAAGGCCCATGACGACGCCCCACGCACCCGCGCGCCCCTATACGGCGATCCTGCTCGACCTCGATGGCACGGTCACCGATTCGGCCCCCGGCATCACCGACACGCTCGCGTACACCTTCGAGGCGCTCGGGCTGCCCGTGCCCGACCAGGCCGAACTGCTGCGGTACGTCGGCCCGCCGATTCTCGACTCGTTCCGCGACCGCGCCGGCATGACGCTCGCCGAGCGCGAGCGGGCCCTCGAGGTCTACCGCGCCCGATACCTCGACCGCGGCGCGTACGACGCGACCCTCTACCCGGGAATGGGCGAGCTGGTGGCAGAGATCGCCGCGGCGGGCATCCCGCTCAGCCTCGCCACCTCGAAGCCCGAGCTGCCGGCCACGCTCATGCTCGAGCACTTCACCATCGCCCAGCACTTCGACATCATCACGGGCGCCTCGGCCGACGAGGTGCGCAGCGCGAAGGCCGACGTCGTCGCTGAGGCTCTCGTGCGATTGCGGGCGATGGATGCCGACCTCACGCGCCCCGTCATGATCGGCGACCGCGTGCACGACGTCGAGGGCGCGGCGGCCCACGGCATACCGACGATCGCCGTGTCGTGGGGCTACGGCAGCCCCGAGGAGTTCGCGCACGCCCGCGCCGTCGCCCACGACGTCGACGAGCTGCGCGCCCTGCTCGGCCTCTGAACCCTCAGCGCGCGAGGCGCTCGACCACCGCGCCGAAGACGCGCGGCAGCGCCGCCGCGGCGGGCACGATGAGCCCGCGCGCGGGTGAGGTCGCGGCGGCGAGCAGCCCGGCCGTCAGCACGCGGAAGTCGCGCGTCGACCGCGCCCATGCTCGCTCGTAGCCGGGCAAGTCGTCTCGAGCGAGGCAGTCGGCGAGCACCTCGGCCTGGGCGAGGCCGACGCGCAGCCCCTCGCCGGTCAGCGCATCCACGTACCCCGAGGCATCGCCGACGAGCGCGACGCGGCCGGCCGTGCGAGCGCGGGTGCGTTGCCGCAGCGCCCCGGCCCCGCGCAGCGTGCTCGCCTCCGCCGCGCCCGCGAGGCGCTCGCGCACGGCGGGAGCCTGGGCGAGCGCCGCCTCGAGGTCGAGCGGCCGCGGCGCGAGCACGGCCACGCCGACCGTGCCCTCGTCGACCGGGGTGATGTAGAGCTCGGCCTCGGGCAGGTAGGTCACTTCGACGAGGTCGCTCCAGGGCGCGACGGCGAAATGCTGCCGCAGCCCGAACCGGCGCCCGTCGCGCGATGAGGCGCGTGCGGGCCGGTCGAGCCCGGCGGCCGAGCGCACGCTCGAGTGCAGCCCGTCGGCGCCGATGAGCCAGCGCGCGCGCATCCCCCCGACCGCGACGTGGTCATCGTGCTGCGCCACGCTCTCGACGCGCTCGTGCCGGGTCTCGATGCCGACCTCGGCCGCGCGGGCCCGCAGCGCGTCGTGCAGCACCGTGCGGCGCACTCCCCGCCCAGCCGCCGAGCGGTAGCGGTGCGTGACCGAGCGGCGCGCATCCTGATACCGGATGCCCCGCAGCGGGTGCCCCGCCGGGTCGACGCCGAGCCGGCCGAGGGCGGCAAGCGCCCCGGGCATGAGGCCTTCGCCGCAGGCCTTGTCGATCGTGCCCTCGCGCGGCTCGAGCACGATCGCACTGAGCCCGCGGGCCTGCAGCTCGAGCGCCGTCGCGAGACCGATCGGGCCGCCGCCGGCGATGAGCACGTCGGCGTCGAGGTGCGCGGTCACGTGGTGCGCAGCGCGGCAAGCGCGCGGTTCTCGGTCGGGATGCGGAAGGCGAGCAGCAGCACGGCGTTGAGCACGGTGAACACGAGGGCGGTGACCCACGCCGAGTGCACGAGCGGCAGGGCGATGCCCTCGATCGCGACGATCCAGTAGTTGGGGTGGCGCAACCAGCTGAAGCGGTACGGCCCGCGCGTCACGCGGGTCGCGCCCGGCACGACGATGACGCGGGTGTTCCACTGCCGGCCGAGGGAAGCGATCACCCAGTAGCGGCCGGCCTGGCACAGCAGGGCGATCACGAGCATGGGCCAGCCGAGAGCGCCGATGAAGGGGCGGTCGAGCAGCACGACCTCGGCGATGCACGCGAGCAGCAGGCCCGTGTGCAGCACGACCATGAACGGGAAGTGCCGCTGGCCGTGCTCGACCCCGCCCTGGGCGAAGGCGTGGGCGGCGTTGCGCTTCGAGATGACGAGCTCGATGAGGCGCTCGACGCCCGTCGCGAGGACGAGGGCGATGTACAGCACGACGCTCATGACCACTCCAATGCGACGATCTCGGCGGTAACCCCCGGGCCGAGGGCGAAGAGCACGCCGCGGGTTCCCGCCGGGCGGGCCCCGCCCTCGGCGAGCACGTGCAGCACGGCGGCCGACGACATGTTGCCCGCGCGCGCGAGCACGGCCCAGCTCGTCGCGAGCGCGGCGGGGGCGAGATCGAGCGCGGCGCTGAACGACTCGAGCACGCGCGGGCCGCCCGGATGCGCGATCCAGTCGTCGACGTCGGCGCGGCTCCAGCCGAGCTCGGCGAGCAGCTCGTCGACGGCCCCCGCGAAGTGGCCGTCGATGAGCGCGGGCACGCCCGCGGCGAGCATGAGTCGGAAGCCGCCCTCGCCGATGCGCCAGCCGATCATCTCGGCGCTCTCGGGGTAGAGGGCGCTGCGGCTGCCGACGACGCGGGCGCGCGGCTCGGCGGCGGCGAGCGCCGGGTGAGCATCCCCCACCATGACGACCGCGGCGGCGCCGTCGCCGAAGATGCCGGTGCCGACGACATTCGCCATCGAAGCGTCGTCCCACTGCAGGGTGAGCGAGCACAGCTCGACGGCGACGAGCAGGGCGACGCCCTGAGGATGCCCGGCCAAATAGTCGGCCACCCGCGCGAGCCCCGCGGCGCCCGCGACGCAGCCGAGGCCGAAGCTCGGCACCCGCCGCAGGTCGGAGCGGAAGCCCATGCTCGTCGCCAGCTGCGCATCGAGCGAGGGTGCACCGAGGCCCGTGACGGTCGTGAAGAAGAGGTGGTCGACCTCGTCGACGCGCAGGCCCGCCTCGGCGAGCGCCGCCGTCACGGCGCGCTCGGCGAGCGGAAGGGCGAGCTCGGCGAAGAGTGCGTTGGTCGCGGTGAAGCCCTCGATGCCGCGGTACTCGGCGAGCGGCAGGGCGAGGTGGCGCGTCTCGATGCCGCTCGCGGCATGGATGCGCTGCATAACCGCGCGCGCCGCCGGGTCGTCGGTCATGCCCGCCGCGAGCTCCGCCGTGATCTGCGCCTGCGTGGTGGCGTGCTCGGGCAGCACGGGCGCTACCGCGAGAATCCGAGCCATTGGCGAATGATGGCACACGGCCCTGCGCCTGCGCGCAGGGTTGACAGGGGCGCACGGCGGCTACAGTCGAAGGGTCGCACTGTTCGTCGTCGAACCGCTCTTGGAGGATCACCGTGCCTGCCACCATCGCCGAGCTCGAGCCCTCGCTGCGCGCTCTGCGCGCGGGTGCGGAGCGCTGGGTGCGCATGACGATCGCCGAACGCCGCGCCCTGCTGCGGGCCGTGCGGGCGGCCACGCTCGAAGCCGCGCCCGCCTGGGTCGACGCCGCGTGCGCGCTCAAGGGCATCGACCCGCGCAGCCCCGCCGCGGGCGAGGAGTGGTCGAGGGGACCCTACGCGGTCATCACGGCGACGAGCGCGATCGAGAAGACTCTCAAGCTCATCGAGAAGGGCCGTTCGCCCATCGACGAGGTCGAGCTCGGCACGGCGCCGGGCGGGCGCACGACCCTCGCCGTCTTCCCCTACCTGGCGAAAGACATCGTGCTGCAGGGCTACGAGGCGAAGCTCTGGCTGCGGCCGGGCGTCTCGCTCGACCAGGCGCGCCGCGGGGTGGCCCGCGCGCTGCGCGACCCCCACCGCGCGCCCCGCGTGACCCTCGTGCTCGGCGCGGGCAACATCACGGGCATCCCGGCCCTCGACGTGCTGACGGCCCTCTACCAGGAGGCCTCGGCCGTCGTCGTCAAGCTCAACCCCGTCAACGCCCGCGTCGGTGCCGCCATGAAGCGGGCCTTCGCGCCCCTCATCGAGCTCGGCGTGCTGCTCATCACCGAGGGCGGGCAGGAGGTCGGGGCGGCACTCATCCACCACGAGTCCGTCGACGCCGTGCACATCACCGGCAGCCGCCACACGCACGACGCGATCGTGTGGGGTACTGATGTCGACGCCGAGAAGCGGCGCGCGGCGGGCACACCGCTGCTGACGAAACCCATCACGAGCGAGCTCGGCGGCGTGGGCCCCGCGATCATCGTGCCGGAGGACGGCTGGTCGAGCGAGAACGTCGACGATGTCGCCCGCAACATCGTCACCCAGCGCCTGCACAACAGCGGCTTCAACTGCATCGCCACGCAGATCGTCGTCATCCCCGAGGCGTGGCAGCGCGCCGATGAGTTCGTCGAGGCGGTGCGCCGGCATTATGCCGCCGCGCCCGAGCGCCCCGCGTACTACCCGGGCGCATCCAGCCGCCAGCTCGCCGTCGTCACGGTGCACCCCGATGCGGCGGTGCTGGGCGGCGACCCGAACGTTCCGCGCACGCTCGTCGACCACCTCGACCCCGAGAACGCCGACGAGCACCTGTTCACGGTCGAGGCCTTCGCGCCCGTGCTCGGCATCGTGCGGCTGCCGGGTTCGCGCGAACCCGGGGCGTTCCTGGATGCCGCGGTCGCGTTCGCGAACGATCGTCTCGCGGGCACGCTGGGCGCCGGCATCCACATCCACCCCCGCACGCGCGATGCGCTCGGCGGTCAGTTCGACCGTGCCGTCGCCGAGCTGCGCTACGGCACCATCGGCGTCAACGCGTGGACGGGCACGATCTTCGGCATGCCCGGTGCGAGCTGGGGCGCCTTCCCCGGCCACACGCTCGCCGACGTGGGCAGCGGCATCGGCATCGTGCACAACGCGCTGCTGCTCGACCCCGAGCACGTCGAGCGCACCGTCGGCACCGGAACCTGGAAGCCCTCGCCGACCCCGCTCTGGTACGTCGACAACCGCACGGCGCACGTCACCGCGCGCCGGCTCACGCGCTTCGCGGGCATCGACTCGTGGGCCATCGCGGCGCCGATCGGTGCCGCCGCGATCGACAGCTACCGGAAGGGCTGAGCATGGTCGGCACGGCAGAGCACCACGACGTCATCGTGGTGGGCTCGGGCTTCGGCGGCTCGGTCGCCGCGCTGCGCCTGGTCGAGAAGGGCTACTCGGTCGCCGTGCTCGAGGCCGGTCGGCGCTTCGCCGACGACGAGTTCGCGAAGAACTCCTGGAGCTTGAAGAAGTTCTTCTGGGCGCCCGCGTTCGGGCTGCTCGGCATCCAGCGCATCCACCTGCTCGACGACGTCATGATCCTGGCCGGCGCCGGCGTCGGCGGCGGCTCGCTCGTCTACGCCAACACGCTCTACCGGCCGGCGAGCGACGCGTTCTTCACCGACCGCCAGTGGGCGCACATCACCGACTGGAAGGCCGAGCTCGACGCCTACTACGACCAGGCCTCGCGCATGCTCGGCGTCGCCATCAACCCGACGATCACGCCCGCCGACGAGATCATGCAGAAGGTGGCCGCCGACCTCGGCGTCGCCGACAGCTTCCACCTCACGCCCGTCGGCGTGTACTTCGGCGAGGGCGCAGGAGTCGAGGCGCCCGACCCCTACTTCGGCGGGGCAGGGCCGACGCGGCGCGGCTGCATCGAGTGCGGCGAGTGCATGACGGGCTGCCGCCACAACGCCAAGAACACGCTCGTCAAGAACTACCTGCACCTCGCCGAGTCGGCGGGCGCGGTCGTGCACCCGCTCACGACGGTCACGAGGGTCGCCCCGCGACCGGGCGGCGGGTACTCGGTGACCACGCGCACGACGGGCAAGGGTCGACGCACCGAGCGCACGCTCACGGCCGACCAGGTCGTCGTCGCCGCGGGCGCGTGGGGCACCCAGCAGCTGCTGCACCGCATGAAGGCAGAGGGGCACCTGCCGGGCATCTCCGATCGGCTGGGCGAGCTGACCCGCACGAACTCCGAGGCCCTCGGCGGAGCATCCACCGCCCTGCGCCACGCGCGCGGCGTCGACATGACGCGCGGCGTCGCGATCACCTCCTCGATCCACCCCGACGAGCACACCCACATCGAGCCCTGCCGCTACGGGCACGGCTCGAACGCCCTCGCGCTGCTCGCGACGCTCGCCGTGCCCGGCGGTCGGCGCACGCCGCGCTGGCTGCTCTGGATCGGCCAGCTGCTGCGCCATCCCGCCCGCGTCGCCTCGATGGTGTTCGGCCTCGGCAGCTGGAGCGAGCGCACGATCGTCGGCCTCGTCATGCAGAACCGCGACAACTCGCTCACGGTGCGCGCCGGGCGCGGGCCGTTCGGGGGCTTCCGGCTGCGGTCGAGCCAGGGCCACGGCGAGCCCAACCCGACCTACCTGCCCGAGGCCAACCAGGCGTACGGGCTCATGGCCCAGCACATGAACGGCTTCGCGCAGTCGGGCATCAGCGAGGTCTTCGATGTGCCCATGACGGCCCACTTCCTCGGCGGCTGCCCCATCGGCGACTCGGCCGAGACCGGCGTCGTCGACCCGTACCACCGCGTCTTCGGGCACGAGGGCCTGCACGTCGTCGACGGCGCGGCCATCTCGGCGAACCTCGGGGTCAATCCCTCGCTCACGATCACCGCGCAGGCGGAACGCGCCTTCGCGCTCTGGCCGAATCGCGGCGACGCGGATGCCCGGCCCGCGCTCGGCTCGACCTACGCGCCCGTGCCTCCCGTCACCCCGAGGTCGCCCGTGGTGCCAGCCGGCGCGATGGGCGAGCTGCGCCTGCCCGTGCCGCTGGGCCTGCCCCGCGTGCGTCGCGCCTGAACCCGGCCGTTTTGCCCCAGATCTGGGCCAGAACGGCATATGGACTCACGCGTTAGCGCCCTTTCGCCCCAGATCTGGCGCAAAAGGGCGGTGCTAGCGCGCAGCGGGCTTGAACCCGCGCAGCCGAAGCGAGTTCGTCACGACGAACACGCTCGAGAACGCCATGGCGAGCCCGGCGAGCAGCGGGTTGAGCAGCCCGAGCATGGCGACTGGGATCGCCGCGACGTTGTAACCGAAGGCCCAGAACAGGTTGCCGATGATCGTGCGCAGGGTGCGCCGCGCGAGCCGGATGGCGTCGACGACGACGAGCAGGTCGCCGCTCACGACCGTGAGGTCGGAGGCCGCCATGGCCGCGTCTGTGCCGCCGCCCATCGCGATGCCGAGGTCGGCCGCGGCGAGCGCCGCCGCGTCGTTGACGCCGTCGCCGACCATCGCGACGACGTGACCGTCTGCCTGCAGCTGGCGGATGACGTCGAGCTTGCCCGCGGGCGTCACGCCGGCGCGTACGTCGTCGATGCCGAGCGCCGACCCGACGGAGCGCGCAGCGCCGACGTTGTCGCCGGTCAGCAGAACCGGGTCGAGCCCGAGCGCGCGGAAGCGCTCGATCGCGAGCGCCGAGCTCGGCTTGAGCGTGTCGGCGAGCACGATGACCCCGGCCACGGCGCCGTCGATCGCGACGACGATGGGCGTCGCGCCCGCGTCTTCGTGCGTCGCGATGAGGGCGGCGTCGACCTCGATCGCCCAGGCCTCGTGCAGCCACGACGCGCGGCCGATCGCGAGGGCGTGCCCCTCGACGACGGCCGTGACGCCCGCGCCCGCGTGCGAGGCGAAGCCCTCGGCCACGGGCAGCGCGATGCCGGCCGCGCGGGCGTGGTCGACGACCGCGCGGGCGAGCGGATGCTCCGAGCCGTCTTCCGCGGCGGCGGCGAGTGCGAGCATCCGGTCGCCGTCGACGCCCGCGACGGGCACGACCGCGGTGACGGTCATCTGCCCCGTCGTGACCGTGCCGGTCTTGTCGAGCACGATCGTGTCGATGCGGCGCGTGCGCTCGAGCACCTGCGGGCCGCGGATGAGGATGCCCAGCTGCGAGCCGCGCCCCGTGCCGACGAGCAGGGCCGTGGGGGTCGCGAGCCCGAGCGCGCAGGGGCACGCGATGATGAGCGTCGCGACGGCGGCCGTGAAGGCGATCTCGACCGAGCCGCCGATGAGCATCCAGCCCAGCAGCGTCACGAGGGCGAGCACGAAGACGATGGGCACGAAGACGCCCGAGACCCGGTCGGCGAGACGCTGCACCTCGGCTTTGCCGGTCTGTGCCTCCTCCACCAGTCGGCCCATACGGGCGAGCTCGGTGTCGGCGCCGATGCGCGAGGCTTCGACGACGATTCGGCCACCGACGTTGATGGTGCCGCCGACGACGCGGCTGTCGAGCTCGACGTCGACGGGCAGCGACTCGCCCGTCAGCAGCGAGTTGTCGACGCTCGAGGTGCCCTCGATGACGACGCCGTCGGTCGCGATGGTCTCGCCAGGGCGCACGACGAATCGGTCGTTGACCTGCAGCTGGCCGACGGGCACGCGCACCTCGACGCCGTCGCGCAGCACCGCCGCGTCACGCGCGGCGAGGTCAAGCAGGGCGTCGAGTGCTTCGCGGGAGGAGCGCTTGGCGCGCGCCTCGAGGTAGCGCCCGAGCAAAATGAAGACGGTGACCGCGGCAGCGACCTCGAGGTAGATCTCGTGCGCGCCCCCCTCGGGTCGCCCGAAGAACTGCAGTGTCATGGTCATGCCGGGCATGCCGGCGTCGCCGAAGAAGAGCGCGTAGAGGCTCCACAGGTAGGCGGCGGTGACGCCGACCGAGATGAGCGTGTCCATGCTCGCGATGAAGCGGCGCGCATTGTGCAGCGCAACCTTGTGGAACGGCCACGCGCCCCACACCGCCACCGGCGAGGCCAGGGTCAGCGCGAGCCACTGCCAGTTCATGAACTGCAGCGCGGGAATCATCGACATCAGCAGCACCGGTACTGTCAACACGGCGGAGATGATCAACCGTTGCCGAAGGGGTGCCAGCTCGTCGACCGGTGTCGCCAGCGGGGCGGTGGATGCTGCGCTCACCTCGCGCGGTACGACCACGGCCGCCCCGTACCCGGCCTTCTGCACGGCCGCAATGAGCGCGTCGGCGTCGAGCTGCCCGCCGTCGGCCGCGCGCACTGACGCCTTCTCGGTCGCGTAGTTGACCGTCGCTTCGACGCCCGGCACCTTGTTGAGGCCGCGCTCGATGCGGTTGGCGCACGAGGCGCAGGTCATGCCCGTGAGTTCGAGTTGCAGATCGTGCGCGACGCTCGGCGACGGCGCGCTGGGGGCCATCAGCTCAGTCGTCATGGCCTTAGGCCAGCTGGTAGCCGGCCTCTTCGACGGCGGCACGCACGGCATCCGCGTCGAGGGGACCAGAGGAAGTCACGGTGACGCGGGAGGCGCCACCCTTCTTCAGCTCGACCTCAACCGACTCGACGCCAGCGATCGCACCGACCTCTTCGCTGACGCTCGAGACGCAGTGGCCGCAGGTCATTCCGGTGACGAGAAACTCAGTGCCAGCGTTGTGGCGGGGCGCGTCAACGGCGCTGTCGGCGACACTGTCGGTCGCCGTGTCGGCCGCGGAATCCGTGCCGCACATACACGAGCCGCCACCGCAGCATCCCCCCGCGTCAGCGGCGGGGTCGTCGACGGATGCTCCGTTGAGCAGGTTCAGGTGATCGTTCTGCGAAGTGTCCATGTGCGCCAGACTACCATACCCCCCAGAGGTACACAAGCTCGGCCTAGCGCCGCCGTTGCGGACGCCCGCGGTCGAGCGCGATCTCGATGAGCTTGCCGCTTATGCGGGTGCCCTGCAGCTTGGCGAGCACGGCTGGCGAGAGGTTCGCAGGCAGCTCGACGATCGAGAAGTCCGGC
>LNFD01000375.1 GCA_001464255.1 Actinomycetales bacterium Ga0077552
GTCATGGCCGCCCGCCGAGCACCCCACGAGGGGATCGAGTTGCTCGCCGTCGCCGCCCTCGCCCTGCGCACCCCGCCGCTCATGTTCTTCATCGTCTACTTCTGCGCACTGCACAGTGCGAGGCACCTGCGCGAGGGCTTCCGCGAGGAGCACGGGCACGGCCGCCGCCTGACGGTGCTCATCGTCGCGATCTACACACTCGCGCCGCTGCTGATGGCCGGGGCGTTCCTGTGGGCGACAGCCGGCACGGCATCCCTCGACGACCAGCTGCTGCGCGTCGTCTTCATCGGCCTCGCCGCCCTGACGGTGCCGCACATGGCCCTCGTCACCCTCGGCGATCGGGCCCTGCGGGCGGGTTCAGACCAGCGGGTGATCGTGCACGACCGAGCTCAGCGTCACGCCGTTGAGGTCGAGGTACAGCTGCCCCTCGGTCAGCGAGACCGTGATCGCGTTGCGCCGCTCGAGCACGGCGACCGCGGCGTCGATGAAGCCGGGGTCGAAGCTGTGCAGCACGATCGTCTCGGCCTCATGGATCTTCTTGCCCGCCCAGAGGGCGAGCACCTTCGCGGGGTCGCGATGCGTGTAGATCACCGTGCGGTCGGCCTTCTTGCTGCCGAAGTGCAGGCGCTCCGCATCCGGGGCCCCCACCTCGATCCACGCGGTGAGCCGCCCGGTGCGGTCGCGCACGATGACGGCGGGCTCGTCGGTCGACGAGACGCCCTCGCTGAAGGCGATGCCCTCCTCGAACTCGAGGCAGTAGGCGAGCACGCGCGTCATCATGTACGCGTCGGTCTCACTGGGGTGCCGCGCGACCCGCAGGTTCAGCTCGTCGTAGACGCCGCGGTCGACATCGGCGAGAGACCCCGTGAAGGTGTAGACCACTGCGCCGGCTGCCATGAGGCCCGAGCCTACGCGCAGGCGCGGCAGTGAAACTCACACCAGATCACTCTCTGGTGCGCGAGGGGGGACTTGAACCCCCACGCCCTTACGGGCACTGGCACCTGAAGCCAGCGCGTCTGCCATTCCGCCACTCGCGCGCGACGGGGCAGGCCCCGTCAACTCAGCGAGATTATCACAGCGGGCCCGCGCCCCTGTGCGGCACCGTCATGCCCGGCCGACTACCATCAGAGGGTCATCGGCCGAGGGAGGACGCAGGTGGGGCTTCTCGACAGCTTCGAGCGCGGACTCGAGCGCGCCGTGGGCGGAGCCTTCGCCAAGACCTTCAAGAGCGGCGTGCAGCCCCTCGAGATCTCGGCCGCTCTGCGCCGCGAGCTCGACACGAAGGCCGCGGTCGTCTCGCGCGAGCGCATCCTCGTGCCCAACGAGCTGCGGGTGCGACTGGCCCCGGCCGACTTCGCGCGCATGGATGCCCTGGGCGAGTCGCTCATCGACGAACTGACCCAGCTGCTGCAGCAGCACGCGACCGCCCAGCGCTACACGTTCCCCGGCGGCATCCGGCTCACGCTCGTGAGCGATGCGGCCCTGAGCGAGGGCGTGGTCGCGGTCGAGTCGGAGACCGTCAAGGGCTCGGTCGTCTGGAGCCCCGTGCTCGACATCGACGGCGTGCGCCACCCGCTCACGCGCTCGCGCACCATCATCGGGCGCGGCAGCGAGGCCGACATCACGCTCGACGACACGGGCACGAGCCGCAAGCACATCGAGATCTTGTGGGACGGCGAGCGGGCGCAGCTGACCGACCTCGGCAGCACGAACGGCTCGCTGCTCAACGGTGAGCCGGTGACGCGCGCCGTGCTGCCGCCCGATAGCGTGATCGAGATCGGGCGCACGCGCATCCTGTTCCGCGTGCTCGCCCAGCGCGGCGATGTGGCCGATCCGAGAACCCCCCGGAATCCGAGTCGAGGAGGCGGCCGTTGAGCGAACTCACGCTGCTGCTGCTGCGCATCGGCTTCCTCATCCTGCTGTGGGCCTTCGTGTTCGCGATCGTCTACGCCCTGCGCTCCGACCTGTTCGGCACGAAGGTGCGCCGAATGCCGGCGGCCGCCGCGGCGAGTGCGGCATCCCCGTCGTTCGCGACCCCCGCAGCCGCCCCGGCGACGACACCCGCGAGCCCCGTCGTGCCCACCGCCCCGGGCGAGACCGCGCGGCGCCTCGTCATCACCTCGGGGGCGAAGGAGGGGCTCGAGCTGCCCCTCGAGGGCGAGCAGCTCACGATCGGGCGCTCGGCCGACTCGGGCCTCGTCATCCGCGACGACTACACCTCGACGCACCACGCGCGCCTCATGCTGTGGGACGGCACGTGGATGCTGCAGGACCTCGACTCGACGAACGGCACGTTCCTCAAGGGCAAGAAGGTCGGGGCGCCGACCGCCGTGCCCCTCAACACCCCGGTGAGCATCGGCACGACGACGTTCGAGCTGCGACGGTAGGCGCATGACCACGCTCTCGGCCGCCGGCTCGCACGTCGGCAAGGTGCGCTCGAACAACCAGGATTCGGGCTACGCCGGCGAGCACCTGTTCGTCGTCGCCGACGGCATGGGCGGGCACGCGGGCGGCGATGTCGCGAGCGCGCTCGCCATCCAGTCGATCGCGCACATCGACCGGGCGTTCGAGAACGCGGCCGACGCCGTCGAGGCCCTGCGCAGCGCACTGCTCGAAGCGAACCAGGAGCTCGCCGAGACGGTCTTCGAGCATCCCGAGCTCGCGGGCATGGGCACGACCGTGAGCGGCTTCGTGCGCATCGGCGACCGCCTGGCGCTCGCGCACATCGGCGACAGCCGCGTCTACCGCTGGCGCGAGGGCGTGCTGACCCAGGTGACGAAAGACCACACGTTCGTGCAGCGCCTCGTCGACAGCGGACGCATCACGGCCGAGGAGGCCGCGGTGCACCCGCGCCGCTCGGTGCTCATGCGCGTGCTCGGCGACGTCGACCTGACTCCCGAGATCGACGTCGAGGTGCTCGATACCCGCCCCGGCGACCGCTGGGTGCTGTGCAGCGACGGACTGAGCGGCTACGTCACCGAGCAGCGCGTGGGCGAGGTTCTCGACGAACACGCCGACGCCGCGGCCGCCGTCGAAGCCCTCATCGACGAGAGCCTCGACAACGGCGCCCCCGACAACGTCACCGTCGTCATCGTCGGCGTCGACGACTCGCCCTCGAGCTCGGCGGGCGCCCCCGTCATGGTCGGCTCGGCCGCGAAGCCGCTCACCTACACGGCGAGCACCAGCCGCCGCAGTGTGCGCCTGCCCTCGCTGCTGCTGCACCCGCTCTCCGCGACGACGGCGCCGGCCGACGAGCACTTCGAGCCCGAGTCGGAAGAATTCTTGCGCGAGCTCATCGCCGAGGACGAGCGGCGCAAGGTGCGGCGGCGCATCACGTGGTCGGTGGGCATCCTGCTCGTCGCCAGCCTCGTCGTCGCGGCGCTCGCGGCGGGCTACCAGTGGACCCAGTCGCGCTACTTCGTCGGCGTCTCGAACGGCCAGGTCGCGATCTTCCAGGGCGTGCAGCAGGGCATCGGGCCCATCCCGCTCTCGAGCGTCTACTTCGAGAGCGACATCGACATCGACGACCTCTCGCCGTTCAGCCGCGAGCGCGTCGAGTCGACCATCAACGCGAGCGACCTTCCCGATGCGCTCTCGATCATCGATCGGCTGCAGCGTGAGCTCGACTGAACCGTTGCGCGCCGGGCCCGTCGTCGACCTCGCGACCGGGGGCGCGCTGGGCGACGCCCGGCCCACCTTCACCGAGGCGATCACGATCAAGCTGCGCACGCCCGCGAAACTGCGCAACCTCGAGCTGCTGCTGCTGCTCGTCGCGATCGGCATCACGGGCGCCGCGGTCGCCCTCGTGCAGCTCGGCGCGGTCGGCGAGCTCGACCTCACGATCCTGGGCTACGGGGCGGGGCTCGGGATGCTCGCTCTCGGCATGCACGTCGTGCTGCGCATCACGGCCCCCGACGCCGACCCCTTCATCCTGCCGATCGCGGTGACCCTCAACGGTCTCGGCGTCGCCATGATCTACCGCCTCGACCTCGCCGAGGGGCTCTCCGGCTGGGAGAGCGCGGGCGTGCGACAGATGGTGTGGACGGCGATCGCGATGGTGATCGCGCTCGCCGTACTGCTCGTGGTGCGCAACCACCGCATCCTGGCCCGCTACCGCTACGTCGCGATGGTCGTGGGCATCGGGCTGCTGCTGCTGCCGATGCTGCCCGGCATCGGCCAGACGATCAACGGCGCCCGCCTCTGGATCCAGGTCGGCCCGCTCTCCTTCCAGCCCGGCGAGATCGGCAAGATCGCGCTCGCGGTGTTCTTCGCCGGCTACCTCGTGACGGCGCGCGAATCGCTCTCGATCGTCGGCAAGACGTTCTTGGGGCTACGGTTCCCGCGCGGGAAGGACCTCGGGCCCATCCTCATCGTGTGGCTCGCGGCGATGGCCGTGCTCGTCTTCCAGCGCGACCTCGGCACCTCGCTGCTCTACTTCGGCCTCTTCCTCGTCATGATCTACATCGCGACGGGCCGGCTCAGCTGGGTCGTGCTCGGCCTCAGCCTCTTCCTCGGCGGCGCCCTCATCGCGAGCCAGGCGCTCAGCTACGTGGGCGGCCGGTTCGCGGCCTGGCTCGGCGCCTTCGACCCCGAGAACTACGACGCGATCGGCGGCAGCTACCAGCTCGTGCAGGGGATGTTCGGCCTCGCGAACGGCGGGCTCATCGGCACCGGCCTCGGCCAGGGGCGCCCCGACATCGTGCCCCTCGCCGAGAGCGACTTCATCATCGCGAGCCTCGGGGAGGAGCTCGGCCTCGTGGGCCTCTTCGCCATCCTCGGCCTGTACCTGCTGTTCGTCGCCCGCGGCTTCCGCATCGGGTTCAACGGCACCGACGACTTCGGGCGCCTGCTGGCCGTGGGGCTCGCGTTCGTCATCGCCCTGCAGGTCTTCGTCGTGATCGGCGGCGTCACGCGGGTCATCCCCCTCACCGGCCTGACCACCCCGTTCCTCGCCGCCGGCGGTTCGTCGCTCGTCGCCAACTGGATCATCGCCGCGCTGCTGCTGCGCTTGAGCGACACCGTGCGGCACCAGCCCCGACTGGTGGTGGAGGACGCGTGAACAAAGAGCTGCGCCGCATCAGCGTCGCCACCCTCGCCATGTTCCTGGCCCTCTTCGTGACGACGAGCGTCATCCAGGTGTTCGCCGTCGACGACCTGCGCGCCGACCCGCGCAACGTGCGCACGCTGTACGCGAGCTACTCGGCCGAGCGCGGGCCCATCCTGCTCGGCGGCCGCCCCATCGCGCAGTCCGTCCCGGTCGACTCGCCCTTCTCGTTCCTCCGGGTCTACCCCGAGCCGACCCTGTACGCGCCCATCACGGGGTACTTCACGCTCAACCAGGGCAACACGGGCATCGAGGGCGCGTACAACGACTTCCTCACCGGTACGGCGAACGAGCAGTTCCTCGACCAGTTGAGCGCCCTCGTCACGGGCCAACGCCCGCGCGGTGCGGCCGTGCAGCTCACGATCGACCCGGTCGTGCAGCAGGCGGCCCTCGAGGCGATGGGCGACCTCAAGGGCGCCGTCGTCGCGATCGAGCCCGCGACGGGGCGCATCCTCGCGATGGTCTCGACCCCGACCTTCGACCCGAACCGCCTCGCGGCGCACGACACCCAGAGCGTGCTCGAGGCCTACGACCAACTGCTCGCCGACCCGAACGAGCCGCTCATCAACCGCACGATCAGCGGCGACCTGTACTTCCCCGGCTCGACCTTCAAGGTGCTCGTCGCCGCGGCCGCGATCGACTCGGGTCAGTTCACGCCCGACGACGCCTTCCCGAACCCCGCGCGGCTCACCCTTCCCCTCAGCACCGACGAGATCTCGAACGCCGGCGGCGTCACGTGCGGCCCCGGTGAGACCGCCACGATCGCGACGGCCCTGCGCCTCAGCTGCAATATCCCCTTCGCCCAGCTCGGCCTCGCGCTCGGTGAGGACACGCTCGCGCGCTACACCGAGGCCTTCGGCTTCGGCACCGCCTTCGAGGTGCCGATGACCGCGACGCCCTCGAGCTTCCCGACCGGGCTCGACGACGCGCAGCTCATGCTGTCGTCGTTCGGGCAGTACGACGTGCGGGTGACGCCGCTGCAGATGGCGCTCGTGAGCGCCGCGATCGCGAACGGAGGCAACCTCATGCAGCCGACCCTGCTCGACCGCATCATCGCGCCCGACCTATCGATCGTGCAGCAGCCCGAACCGACCCTCTTCAGCCAGCCGATCACGCGCGTCACGGCCGAGACGATGACCGCGCTCATGGTCGATGCGGTGTCGAACGGCGTGGCCAGCAATGCCAGAATAGAAGGCGTCGCGGTCGCTGGTAAGACGGGCACGGCCGAGAACGGCGACACGGCCCCCTACACCCTGTGGTTCACCGGATTCGC
>LNFD01000376.1 GCA_001464255.1 Actinomycetales bacterium Ga0077552
GGGCTTGCGCGTCGGCTACGCGATCGGTCCGGTCGCCGTGCTCGACGCCGCGCGCAGCACGGCGATTCCGCTCGCCGTCACCGAGGCCGCGCAGCGGGCAGTGCTCGCGGCGATGCAGGTCGAGCCCGAGCTGCTCGCGCGCGTGCGCGAGCTCGCGGCGCGCCGCGACGCGGTGCAGGCGGCGCTGCGCGGGCAGGGCTGGCGCGTGCCGGTGTCGCAGGGCAACTTCGTCTGGCTGCCGACCGGGCCGGCCACGGCCGCCGCGGGCGAGGCCTTCGCCGCCGCCGGGATCGTCGCACGCGTGTTCCCGCCGGAGGGCATCCGGGTGTCGATCGGTGAAGCCGAATCTGTCGCTTCCCTGCTGGCCGTCGCGGGCGAGGTTGTCCGAACCCTCTGACCAGCGCCCGCACCGCCGGGCCTAGAGTGGAATCCATGTCGTACACCCCGGAGACGCTGCAGCTGCTCGCGCCCGACGGAACGCGGGTCGCGAGCGACGCCACCGAGGCCTACCTGCCCTATGTGGATGCCCTCACCGAGCAGCAGCTGCGCGAGTTCTACCGCACGATGAGCGTCATCCGGCGCTTCGACATCGAGGCCGGCAACCTGCAGCGCCAGGGGCAGCTCGCGCTCTGGATCCCCAGCCTCGGCCAGGAGGCCGCCCAGGTCGGGTCGGGCTTCGCCGCGCGGGCGCACGACCACATCTTCCCGGCCTACCGCGAGCACGCCGTCGGGCACATCCGCGGCCTCGATGTGGTGCAGATCATCAAGATGCTGCGCGGGCTGACCCACGGCGGCTGGAACCCGGCCGAGACCGGCAACTTCCACCTCTACACGCTCGTCATCGGCTCGCAGACCCTGCACGCGACGGGCTACGCCATGGGCCTGCGCTTCGACGGCCTCGTCGGCACGGGCGACCCCGAGAAGGACACCGCGGTGCTCGTGTACTTCGGCGATGGCGCCACGAGCCAGGGCGACGTCAACGAGGCCTTCGTCTTCGCGCAGAGCTACCAGACCCCGCAGGTGTTCTTCCTGCAGAACAACCACTGGGCCATCTCGGTGCCCGTGCGCGTGCAGTCGCGCACACCGCTCTTCCACCGGCCGCGCGGCTTCGGTATTCCGAGCGTGCAGATCGACGGCAACGACGTGCTCATGAGCTACGCCGCGACGGCCGCGAGCCTCGACGCGGCCCGCGCCGGTGAGGGCCCGCAGTTCATCGAGGCCCTCACGTACCGCATGGGCGCGCACACGACGAGCGACGACCCCACGAAGTACCGCGACGACGACGAGCTGCACTACTGGCAGGAGCGCGACCCGATCAGCCGCTTCGAGGCCTACCTGCGCGGGCTCGGCGAGAGCGAGGCCTTCTTCACCGAGGTGCACGACGAGGCCGAGCAGTTCGCCTCCGAGGCGCGCGCCCGCACCCTCGCCCTCGAGCCGCCCGCGGCCGAGTCGATGTTCGCGCACGTCTACAGCCAGCCGCATCCGACGATGGATGCCCAGCGCCAGGCCCTCGCCGACTACGAGGCCTCGTTCGAGGGGGGTGCGTGATGGCGACCGAGACCCTGACCATGGCGAAGGCCCTCACCCTCGGCCTCGCCGCCGCGATGCAGGCCGACGAGAAGGTCATCCTGATGGGCGAGGACATCGGCCCGCTCGGCGGCGTCTTCCGCGTGACCGAGGGGCTGCAGCAGCAGTTCGGGGCGCACCGCGTGCTCGACACCCCGCTCGCCGAGTCGGGCATCGTCGGCACCGCGATCGGCCTCGCGATGCGCGGCTACCGGCCGGTCGTCGAGATCCAGTTCGACGGCTTCATCTTCCCGGCGTTCGACCAGATCACGACCCAGCTCGCCAAGCTCACGGCCCGCCACGAGGGCGCCCTCCAGCTGCCCGTCGTCATCCGCGTGCCCTACGGCGGGCACATCGGCGCGGTCGAGCACCACCAGGAGAGCCCCGAGGCCTACTTCGCGCACACCGCGGGCCTGCGCCTCGTGAGTCCCGCGACGCCGCACGACGCCTACTGGATGATCCAGCAGGCCATCGCGAGCACCGACCCCGTCATGTTCTTCGAGCCCAAGAGCCGCTACTGGCCCAAGGGCGAGGTCGATCTCGGCTCCCCGGGCATCGAGCTGCACGCCTCGCGCGTCGTGCGCGCGGGCACCGACGTGACGGTCGTCGGCCACGGCGCGATGGTGAGCATGCTGCTGGATGCCGCCGAGGTCGCCGCCGAGGAGGGCACGAGCATCGAGGTCGTCGACCTGCGCTCGCTCTCGCCGATCGACTACGTCCCACTGCTCGACTCGGTGCGCCGCACGGGCCGGCTCGTCGTCGCGCAGGAGGCCCCGGGCTCGGTGAGTATCGGCTCGGAGATCGCGGCGACCGTGACCGAGAAGGCGTTCTACTCGCTCGAGGCCCCCGTGCTGCGCGTGAGCGGCTACGACACCCCGTTCCCCCCGGCCAAGCTCGAGGGCGCGTACCTGCCCGACGTCGACCGCATCCTGCACGCCGCCGACCGCGCCCTGGCCTACTGATCGCACTGGAGGAATCGTGAGCATCTCCGAGTTCCCGCTCCCCGACGTCGGCGAGGGCCTGACCGAGGCCGAGATCGTGTCGTGGCGCGTCAAGCCCGGCGACACCGTCACCATCAACCAGGTGCTCGTCGAGATCGAGACGGCCAAGTCGCTCGTCGAACTGCCCTCGCCCTTCGCGGGCACGGTCGACGCGCTGCTCGTCGAGGAGGGGCAAACGGTCGAGGTGGGCACGCCCATCATCACCGTGCGCGGTGAGGGCGGTGCCGATGCGGGTGCCGCGACCGATCCCGGGGTCGCCGACACGGCATCCAGCATCGCGAGCGAGGCCGAGGCCGAGAAGCCCGGCGCCGTGCTCGTGGGCTATGGCGCCAAGGGCCACGTCGCCTCGCGTCGCACGCGCGGGCGCACCGCGGCGCCCGCCCCCGCGGCCGCCGCTCCGGCCGCCGCACCGCGCCTCGCCTCGGTGCCCGCCGCCGACTCGGGCCCCGTCATCGCCAAGCCGCCCATCCGCAAGCTCGCGAAAGACCTCGACGTCGACCTCACGGCCGTCACGGCCACGGGGCTCGCGGGCGAGATCACGCGCGACGACGTCATCCGGCACGCGCAGCAGGCGAGCGTGTTCCGCAACATCCAGACGCCCGCGTGGCCGAGCGAGCGGGAGGACCGCATCCCCGTCAAGGGCGTGCGCAAGGCGATCGCCGCGGGCATGGTGAAGAGCGCGTTCAGCGCCCCGCACGTGAGCGTGTTCGTCGACGTCGACGCGACCCGCACGATGGAGTTCGTGAAGCGCCTGAAGGCGAGCCCCGACTTCGCCGGCATCAAGGTCTCGCCGCTGCTGATCATGGCCAAGGCGATGATGTGGGCAGTGCGCCGCAACCCCACGGTCAACTCGACGTGGACCGACACCGAGATCATCGTGCACCACTTCGTGAACTTCGGCT
>LNFD01000377.1 GCA_001464255.1 Actinomycetales bacterium Ga0077552
AGGGTGACCTGCGCGCCGAGCGCCCGGTAGGCCGAGGCGAACTCGGCGCCCGTGACGCCCGAGCCGACGACGATGAGGTGGTCGGGCACGTCGCTGAGGCTGTACAGCTGGGTCCAGGTGAGGATGCGCTCGCCGTCGGGCTTCGCGCTCGGCAGCTCGCGCGGCGAGGCCCCGACGGCGACGATGACGGTGTCGGCGTCGCACTGGTCGAAGTCGGTGCGCTTCGTGCCGTGCCCTGCGGCGACGACGATGCGGTTCGGGCCGTCGAGCCGCCCGTCGCCCGCGATGATGCGCACACCCGCCTCGACCAGCTGCTCGCGCATGTCGTCGCTCTGCTCCTGCGCGAGGCGCAGCAGGCGCTTGTTGACCTGGGCGAGGTTGACCGCGACCTCGGGCTTGACGGCGCGGCCGCTCTCGCCGCGCGCGAAGAACTGCACGCCGAGGTCGCCCGCGCCTCGGATGGCGCCCGCCGCCTCGGCCGTCGCGATGAGCGTCTTCGAGGGCACGACGTCGGTGAGCACGGCCGAGCCGCCGACCCCGACGCGCTCGACGAGGGTGACATCGGCCCCGAGCTGGGCCCCGGCGAGCGCCGCCTCGTAGCCCCCCGGGCCGCCTCCGAGAACGGCGATGCGGTGCTTGCGGTCGAAGAGGGTGGTCATGGGCTCCATTCTGTCAGCGCACGGCCGCCTGCGCTGATGCGCGGATGCCCGGCTCGGGCCCGCTCAGTAGGCTGGCGGTCATGAGCCACACCGCTGTGAACCCTCTCGACGACCCGCACGCCGACCCCTTCGCGATCGCGGCCGAGGCCGCCGCCCAGCTGGCCGAGCGCACGGGCGTCGAGCGCCACGACATCGCCCTCACGCTCGGATCGGGCTGGGCCAAGGCCGCCGACCTCATCGGCGAGACGACGCACACCATCGCCGCCACCGACATCGCGGGCTTCAGCAAGCCCGCGCTCGAGGGGCACGTCGGCACGCTGCGCTCGATCCTGCTGCCGAGCGGCAAGCGCGCGCTCGTCATCGGCGCCCGCACCCACTACTACGAGAACCACGGCGTGCGGCGGGTGGTGCACTCGGTACGCACCGCGGCGGCGGCGGGGGCATCCGTCATGATCCTCACCAACGGCGCGGGCGGCATCAAGGAGCACTGGACCCCCGGCACCCCCGTGCTCATCAGCGACCACCTCAACCTCACGGCCAACTCGCCGCTCGAGGGCGCGACCTTCATCGACCTCACCGACCTGTACGCGCAGCGACTGCGTGACCTCGCGCACGCGGTCGACCCGACCCTCGACGAGGGCGTGTACGTGCAGTTCCGCGGCCCGCACTACGAGACCCCGGCCGAGGTGCAGATGGCGAAGACCATGGGCGGCCACATCGTCGGCATGTCGACGGCGCTCGAGGCCATCGCGGCCCGTCAGGCCGGCATGGAGGTGCTGGGCCTCTCGCTCATCACCAACCTCGCGGCGGGCATCTCGCCCGAGCCGCTCAGCCACGGCGAGGTCATCCAGGCCGGAAAAGACGCCGAGCCGGTCATCAGCGCCCTGCTCGCCCGCATCGTCGCCGAACTGTAGGGGGCCGGAATGACCACTCTCGATCTCGCCAAGTCGTGGCTCGAGCAAGACCCCGACCCCGTCACGCGCGCCGAGCTCGAGGCGCTCATCCCGGCCGCCGAGGGCGGCGATGCGGCGGCCATGGATGCCCTGCGCGACCGCTTCGATACCCGCCTCACCTTCGGCACCGCGGGGCTGCGGGGTGAGCTCGGCGCGGGCTCGAACCGCATGAACCGCGTGCTCGTCGCGCAAGCGGCCGCCGGCTTCGCCCGCTGGCTGCTCGCGCGCGACGAGAACGCGAGCGTCGTCATCGGCTACGACGGCCGCGTGAACAGCGACGTCTTCGCGCGCGACTCGGCCGAGCTCATGGCGGGCGCGGGCGTGCGCGTCGTGCTGCTGCCGCGCGCCCTGCCGACCCCCGTGCTCGCCTTCGCGGTGCGCGAGCTCGGACTGAGCGGACGGCGAGCCACAACCCGCCGCGCGACAACGGCTACAAGGTGTACCTGGGCGGCCGCGACGGCGGCTCGCAGATCGTCGCGCCGGCCGACGAGGCGATCCACGCCGCGATCCTCGCGGTGGCCGACACGAGCGTCGTCGGCGAGCTGCCGCGCTCGACCGCCTACGCGACCGCCGACGAGTCGGTCATCGACGCCTACATCGCCCGCACCGCGGCCCTCGTGACGCACACGCCCGAGTCTGCTGTCATCGAGCCGGTCTCCTTCGTCTAAACGGCCCTGCACGGGGTCGGGTGGGAGGTCGCGCAGCGCGTGTTCCGCGACGCCGGCCTCGGCGAGCCGACCGTCGTCGCCGAGCAGATCGCGCCCGACGGGGCCTTCCCGACCGTGGCGTTCCCGAACCCGGAGGAGCCCGGCGCGATGGACCTCGCGTTCGCGACCGCCCGGGCCGCGGGCGCCGAGCTCATCATCGCCAACGACCCCGACGCCGACCGGCTCGCGGTGGCCATCCCCGATGCGTCGACCCCCGAGGGCTGGCGCCGGCTCAGCGGCAACGCGGTCGGCGCCCTGCTCGGCTGGCGGGCCGCGGAGCGCCTGCAGCGCGAGGGGCGGCAGGCGAAGTTCGCGGCATCCCTCGTCTCGTCGCCCGCGCTCTCGGCCGTCGCCGCCGCGTACGGCGTCAGCTACAGCGACACCCTCACGGGCTTCAAGTGGATCTCGCGCGTCGGCGGCCTCGGCTACGGCTACGAGGAGGCCCTCGGCTACCTCGTCGACCCCGAGAAGGTGCGCGA
>LNFD01000378.1 GCA_001464255.1 Actinomycetales bacterium Ga0077552
CCTGCGCGCCAAGCTCGGCGACATGGAGTCGCTCATCGGCACGGTGCGCAACGTCGGCTACCGCTTCACGGTGCACGAGGACGACGCCGAGCAGGCCGCGCGGCGCGTCGACGCCTAGCGCGGCTTACCCGAACTTGCCCGAGACGTAGTCCTCGGTGTCTTTCACGCTCGGGTTCGAGAAGATCACCGAGGTGTCGTCGTACTCGATGAGCTTGCCGGGCTTGCCGGTGCCCGCGATGTTGAAGAAGGCCGTCTTGTCGCTCACGCGGCTGGCCTGCTGCATGTTGTGGGTCACGATGACGATCGTGTAGTCCTTCTTGAGCTCTTCGATGAGGTCTTCGATCGCGAGCGTCGAGATGGGGTCGAGGGCCGAGCAGGGCTCGTCCATGAGGATGACCTCGGGCTCGACGGCGATCGCCCGCGCGATGCAGAGGCGCTGCTGCTGCCCGCCCGAGATGCTCGAACCGGGGCGCTCGAGGCGGTCTTTGACCTCGTTCCAGAGGTTGGCGCCGCGCAGCGACTTCTCGACGAGCTCGTCGGCATCGGTCTTGCTGATGCGGCGGTTGTTGAGCTTGACGCCCGCGAGCACGTTGTCGCGGATCGACATGGTGGGGAAGGGGTTGGGGCGCTGGAACACCATGCCGACCTGCCGGCGCACGAGCACGGGGTCGACGCCGGGGCCGTAGAGGTCGTCGCCGTCGATGAGCACCTCGCCCTCGACATAGGCGCCGGGGATGACCTCGTGCATGCGGTTGAGCGTGCGGATGAAGGTCGACTTGCCGCAGCCCGAGGGGCCGATGAAGGCCGTCACGCTGCGGGGCTCGATGACCATGCTGACGCCCTCGACGGCCTTGAACTTGCTGTAGTAGACGTTGAGGTCGTTGACTTCGATGCGCTTGGACACGGTGTGGGGGTTCCTTCGATCAGGTCGGGGGTCAGCGGCCGAGTTTGGGGGCGAACGCGCGGGCGATGAGGCGGGCGGCGAGGGTGAGCACCATCACGATGAGGATGAGCGTGAGCGCGCCCGCCCAGGCGCGGTCGAGGTACGCCTGCGTGTCGACGCCCTGGTTGGCGTACGAGGTGAAGACGAAGACAGGAAGCGACTGCATGCGGTCCGCGAACAGGTTGTAGTTCATGCTCGCGGTGAAGCCCGCGACGATGAGCAGCGGGGCCGTCTCGCCGATGACACGCGCGATGGCGAGCATGATGCCCGTCGCGATGCCGGCGGCAGAGGTGGGCAGCACGACATTGAGGATCGTGAGCCACTTGGGCACGCCGAGCGCGAACGAGGCCTCGCGCAGCTCGTTGGGCACGACCCGCAGCATCTCCTCGCACGAGCGCACGACGACCGGGATCATGAGCACCGCGAGAGCGATCGCCCCCGCGAAGCCCATGCGCACGCCGGGCCCGAAGAAGATCGCGAAGAGCGCGAAGGCGAACAGGCCAGCGACGATCGAGGGGATGCCCGTCATGACGTCGACGAAGAACGTGATCGCCCGGGCCAGCGGGCCGCGGCCGTACTCCACGAGGTAGATCGCCGTGAAGAGGCCGATCGGGATCGAGATGATCGCCGCGGTGCCCGTCATGAGCAGCGTGCCGACGATCGCGTGCGCGGCACCGCCGCCCTCGCCGACGACGTTGCGCATCGAGCTGCTGAAGAACTCCACGTCGAACCGGGCCGAGCCGTTGACGACCACGGTGAACAGCAGCGAGACCAGCGGCGCCATCGCGATGAGGAAGGCCCCGCTCACGAGGGCGGTCACGAAGCGGTCGGTCGCCTTGCGCTGGCCCTCGACGAGTCGGCTGATGACGACGATCGCGACGAGGTAGAAGAGGGCGCCGAGGGCGATCGCGCCGACGAGCGAGAACTCCGATCCCGTGGCACTCGTGATGAGCGCGACGATGCCCGCGGCGGCGGTCAGGCCGAGGCCGAGGGTCACCCACGGGGTACGCGCGTGCAGTTGGCCCTGGGTCAACGAGTTGGTGATCGCGGGCTGCATGGTCGCGGTCATGTCAGTTCGCTCCCGAGAAGTC
>LNFD01000379.1 GCA_001464255.1 Actinomycetales bacterium Ga0077552
GACCGCGGGCCTGCTCGCGCTCGGAGGCAGCATCCTGTCGCTGCTCGTCGCCCTCGCCTACGCCCTCGCGGGCCTGCTCTTCCTGCTCAACCGGCGCTGAACGACCGGGCGGCGCTGAGCCGCCCCGCCGCTACTGCTGCGCGGCCGCGAGCCGGTCGCGCAGCAGGGCGAGCTGCCGCGTGAGCTCGACCGGAAGCCGGTCGCCGAACGTCGCGAAGAACGCCTCGATGTCGTCGGCCTCGTCCTCGAACGCGGCCGGGTCGACGCGGAAGAGCTCGGTGAGCGCGGCCTCGTCGAGCTCGAGTCCGTCGACGTTGAGCGCGCCCTCGCCCGGCAGCGAGCCGATGGGCGAGTCGACGGCACCGTGCTGGCCCTCGAGCCGCCCGACCATCCACTCGAGCACGCGGGCGTTCTCGCCGAAGCCGGGCCACAGGAACGAGCCGTCGGCCCCCTTGCGGAACCAGTTGACCTGGAACACGCGCGGCACCCGGGCCGACCGGCGCAGCCGGCGACCGAAGTCGAGCCAGTGCGCGAAGTAGTCGGCCATGTTGTAGCCGGCGAAGGGCAGCATCGCGAACGGGTCGCGGCGCAGTTCGCCGACGGTGCCTTCGGCGGCCGCCGTCTGCTCGGAAGCGATCGTGGCGCCCATGAAGACACCGTGATCCCAGTCGCGCGCCTCTACCACCAAGGGCACGTTGCTGGCTCGGCGGCCGCCGAAGATGATGGCGTCGATGACGACGCCCTCCGGGTCGTCCCAGTCCTCGGCGATCGAGGGGCACTGCCGGGCCGACACGGTGAACCGTGAGTTGGGGTGGGCGGCGGGGCGCCCGCTGTCGGGCGTCCACGCGTCGCCGCGCCAGTCGGTGAGGCGGGCCGGCTTCTCGTCGGTCAGCCCCTCCCACCACACATCGCCGTCGTCCGTGCGGGCGACGTTCGTGAAGATCGTGTTGCCCCAGAGCGCGTCGACCGCGGTGGGGTTGGTGCGCATGCCGGTGCCCGGCGCGACGCCGAAGAAGCCGGCCTCGGGGTTGATGGCGCGCAGGCGGCCGTCGGCCCCGATCCAGAGCCAGGCGATGTCGTCGCCGATGGTCTCGACCTTCCAGCCGGGCAGGCTCGGGGTCATCATGGCCATGTTCGTCTTGCCGCACGCGCTCGGGAAGGCCGCGGCGAGGTGGTACGACTTGCCCGAGGGCGGCGTCACCTTGATGAGCAGCATGTGCTCGGCGAGCCAGCCCTCCTCGCGCGCCATGACCGAGGCGATGCGCAGCGCGTACGCCTTCTTGGCGAGGATGGCGTTGCCGCCGGCGCGTGGCGGGGAACTGCACGATGTACTTCGTGTCGTTGCAGGGCCACGGCACGTCCTGCTGGCCCGGGGCGAGCGGGGCGCCCACGCTGTGCACGGCGGGCACCCAGGATGCCCCGCGCGCGATCGCGTCGAGAGCCGGGTCGCCCATGCGCGTCATCGTGCCGATGCTCACCACGACGTACGGCGAATCCGTCACCTGCACGCCGAAGCGCGCCATCGGCGAGCCGATGGGGCCCATCGCGAAGGGCACGACGTACATCGTGCGGCCGCGCATGGCACCGCGCATGACGCCCTCGAGCTCGGCGCGCATCGCGGCCGGCTCGCGCCAGTTGTTGGTGGGGCCGGCGTCGGCCTCGTCCTCGGTGCAGATGAAGGTGCGGCTCTCGAGGCGGGCGACGTCGCTCTCGGCCGAGCGGGCGAGGAAGGAGTAGGGGCGCAGGTCGGGGTTGAGCTGCTCGATCGTGCCGTTGGCGACGAGCAGCTGAAGCAGCTCGTGGCGCTCGCGCGTCGAGCCGTCGACCCAGCGGATGTCGGCGGGCTCGAGCAGGGCGGCGATCTCGGTGACCCACGCGACGACCTCGGCCGGGCGATGCTGCGACGCGGCGGCGGCGGGGGTGCTCGTGGCGGTGGCGGTGGCGGCGGTGCTGTCGAGCAGGGTCATGGCGTCTCCCTCGGAGAATTCGGTGATATCCCCATGCTGGTGCCGTTGTGACCGCGGTTCCGAGCGAATCGAGTGGAAAGAAGAGCGGTTCTTTCGATATCGTCAAGGCATGAGCGATCTCGTGACCCTCGGCCAGCGCATCCGGCACTACCGCACGGCGGCCGGCCTCACCCTCGACCAGCTCGGTGATCGTGTGGGCGTCGCGGGCAGCCAGCTCTCGCTCATGGAGAACGGGCGGCGCGAGCCGCGCGTCACCCTGCTCACCGCGATCGCGAGCGAACTGGGCGCGACGCTCAGCGATCTGCTCGACACGACGCCGCCCACGCCGCGCGCGGCGCTCGAGATCGAGCTCGAGCGCGCGCAGCGCAGCCCGCACTACGCGGGGCTCGGGCTGCCGGTCGTGCGCGCGGGCCGCTCGATGCCCGACGACGTGCTCGAGTCGATCGTGGGCCTGCACCGCGCGCTCGTCGAGCGCGAGCGCCAGGCGATCGCGACGCCCGAGGAGGCGCGGCGCGCGAACACCGCGCAGCGCCTGCACATGCGCACGGTCGACAACTACATCCCCGAGATCGAGGAGCTCGCGCAGCAGGTCGTCGCCGAGTCGGGCCACGTGAGCGGGGCGCTCACCCACCGCGAGGTCGGTCTCATGGCGCAGAAGCTCGGCTTCGAGCTCGTCTACGTTAACGACCTGCCGCACTCGGCGCGCTCGGTGACCGACCTCGACAACGGTCGCATCTACCTGCCGCCCGCCTCCATCCCCGGCGGGCACGGCCTGCGCTCGATGGCGCTGCAGGCCATCGCGCACCGCCTGCTCGCGCACGAGGTGCCCACGAGCTACGCCGAGTTCTTGCGGCAGCGGCTCGAGATCAACTACTTCGCCGCCGCGTGCCTCATGCCGCGCGAGCAGTCGGTCGCCTTCCTCGCGCAGGCGAAGTCAGACCGCAACATCGCGGTGGAGGACTTCCGCGACGCGTTCGGGGTGACGCACGAGGCCGCGGCGCTGCGCTTCACGAACCTCGCCACGAGCCACCTCGACCTCACGGTGCACTTCATGCGCGTGGGCGGAGACGGCGCCGTCTACAAGGCCTACGAGAACGACGGCCTGCGGCTGCCCGTCGACGTCACGGGGTCGACCGAGGGGCAGCTCGTGTGCCGCAAGTGGAGCGCCCGCGCCGCGTTCGCCCGCACGAACCGCACGACCGAGTACTACCAGTACACCGACACGCCGGAGGGCACCTTCTGGGAGTCGACGCAGATCGGCTCGGGCACGGCCGACGAGTTCTCCATCACCGTGGGCGTGCCGTTCGCCGACTCGAAGTGGTTCCGCGGGCGCGACACGGTCAACCGGCACCGCTCGACGTGCCCCGACCCGGGGTGCTGCAAGCGGCCCGACGGCGAGCTCGCGACGCGCTGGCAGGGCAAGGTGTGGACGAGCGCGAAGCTGCACGCGCACATCCTGTCGCCCCTGCCGAGCGGAACCTTCCCGGGCGTCGACGACCAGGAGCTCTACCGGTTCCTCGAGACGCACGCGACCGACGCGACGGTCGACTAGTCGCGCGGGCTATCCCAGCGGCGTCGCGCTCTTCGGCAGCTTGCGCACGGCCGCGCGGCGGCGGCGACGGCTCGGCGTCATCGCCCGCATCTCCTCCATGCGCCCGAAGCACAGCAGGCGGTCCTCCGCCTGCAGCACCTGCGAACGACGCGGGTTCGGGATGACGGTCGTGCCGCGATTGAGCGTCAGCACGGTGATGTCGCGATCGAGGATGCCCGACTCGCCGAGCGTCTGCCCGACGATCTCGGCCCCGGCGTGCACGACCAGCTCGGCCACGCCGTAGCCCGTCGACACCGAGAGGCGCTGCCGCACGTCGATGTCGGGGAAAGCGACCTCGTGCGAGATGTAGTCGATGATCGCGCCCGCGACGTCGAGCTTGGTCGCCCGCTCGATGCCCTCGAGGCCGGGGGAGGAGTTGACCTCCATGACGAGCGGCCCCTCGTTGCCCTCGAGCATGTCGACGCCCGCGACGCGCAAGCCCATGATCTGCGCCGAGCGCACCGCGGCGCGCTCGTACTCCGGCGTGAGGGTGACGGCCTCGACGGTGCCGCCGCGGTGCACGTTCGAGCGGAACTCGTCGCCCTCGGCCGTGCGCCGCATGGCCGCGACGACGCGGTCGCCGACGACGAGGGCGCGGATGTCGCGGCCGCGGCTCTCGGCGATGAACTGCTGGATGAGCACGTTCTGGTTGGTCGAGTGCAGCGTCTCGATGATCGCCTCGGCGACCTTGGCCTGGGGGGCGAGGATCACGCCGATGCCCTGTGTGCCCTCGAGCAGCTTGATGACGACGGGGGCGCCGCCGACGCGCTCGATGGCGGGGCGCACGTCGGCGCGGTTGCGCACGAAGGCCGTGGCGGGCATCCCGATGCCGTGGCGGCTCAAGATCTGGGTTGCTCGCAGCTTGTCGCGGGCGTTGCTGATGCCGTTCGCGGTGTTGGGCGTGAAGACGTCCATCTGCTCGAACTGCCGCACGACGGCCGTGCCGAAGTAGGTGATCGAGTTGCCGATGCGCGGCAGCACGGCGTCGTAGGTCGACAGCGGCTTGCCGCGGTAGTTGAGGTCGGGCTCGGGCCCGGTGAGGTCGACCGCGAACCGCAGGGTGTTGAGCACCTTCACGCGATGACCGCGCTGCTCGGCGGCCGCGCGCAGGCGCCCCGTCGAGTACGAGTGCGGGGCACGCGAGAGAATGGCGAGTTTCATGGGGTGCCCCTGACAAGATGAGGGTGTGACTGAGCCCGCCCATTCAACCACCATCGCCGGGTGGCGCGAGTGGGTCGGCCTGCCCTCGGCGGGCGTGCCCTGGATCAAGGCGAAGCTCGACACCGGCGCCCGCTCCTCGAGCGTGCACGCCTTCGGCATCGAGCCCTTGCCGCGGGATGCTGACGGCATCGAGCGCGTGCGCTTCCGGCTGCGACCGTGGCAGCGATCCGACGCCGACACGGTCGTGGTCGAGTGCCCCGTGCACGATCGCCGCACGGTGCGCAGCTCGTCGGGTCACTCGGAGGAGCGCATCGTCGTGCTCATGGACATCACGCTCATGGGCCGCACGATCACGGCCGAGATGACCCTCAGCAACCGCGACAGCATGGGCTTCCGCATGCTCATCGGCCGGGAGGCGCTGCGCCAGGGCTTCGTCGTCGACCCGCGCCGCTCGTTCCTCGGCGGCCGCGCACCCAAGCCTGTGCGCCGCCAGAACCGCGGCGTCGCCGACTGAGCCGCCGCGCAACCGGGAAGCCCGCGCGTTTGGCGCCGTTTCTCGCGCTTGGCCGTGAACGTTCGCGCCCGAGCGCGAGAAACCACACCAAACGCGGCCGTAATGGCGCCCCCGACAGGATTCGAACCTGCGACCCTCAGTACCGGAAACTGATGCTCTATCCCCTGAGCTACGGAGGCTCGACCAGCCTAGCGGTTCTCGCGCCCGCCTCCGCTCCGTGCCAGGCTGACCGCATGGGGAGCCCGCACAGCATGCACCGCACAGTCGGGTGCGAGATCGACGCGACGCTCGGCGAGGCCACGAACATCGTGCTGGCGGTCGCGGTCGCGCACGCGCCGGCAGTGAGCATCGACGAGCGGCTGACCGTGCGCGCGGGCGGCGAGCTCGTCGCGCTCACCGAGTCGGTGGGCGTCAGCGGAACCCGCTGGCACAGTGCGGCCGTGCCGGAGGGTCCTCTGGCCGTGCGGTACGAGGCCACGGTCGTGGGCCGCGGCGAACCCCGCCCGGTCGACGCGACCGAGCGCATCCTCGCCGTGCGCCCGAGCCGCTACGTGCAGTCGGACGAGCTCGCGGCGCCGCTCATCGAGGCGAGCATCATCACCGAGCTCGCCGCGCTGCCCGAGCGCGAGCGCCTCGTCGCGGCCCGCGACTGGGTCGCCGGTCGCCTGACCTACACGATCGGCTCGACGAGCCCCACCGACGGGCTGCCCGAGATCCTCGCGACGGGTCAGGGCGTCTGCCGCGATTTCGCCCACCTGCTCGCCGGCGTGCTACGGGCGACCGACCTGCCCGCGCGCGTCGTATCGGTCTACGCCCCGCAGCTCGAGCCCATGGACTTCCACGCCGTCGTCGAAGCGCTCGTCGACGAGCAGTGGGTGGTCGCCGACGCGACGCACATGGCACCGCGCGAGGGCATGCTGCGCATCGCGACGGGGCGCGATGCCGCCGACACCGCCTTCCTCGCCAACGACGGCATGTCGCTCACGCTGCACCGGTTGACCGTGCACGCCGAGGCCGGCCGCCCGCTCGACGGCGACCCCGACGCCCTCGTGATGCTGGGCTGAGCGGCCGGCCGAGCATCCGGCGGGCGCGGATAGGCTTGACCCTCGTGAACCCCGACCAGCTCGCCGCCGCCCTGCTCGCCGTCGTCGTCAGCGCGGTCGAGCGACGCGACGCGGCCGCCGCGGGCGAGCTCACGGTCGCCGACATCGCCCTCGAGCGCCCGCGCAACCGCGACCGCGGCGACTGGGCCACCTCGGTCGCGCTCAAGCAGTCGAAGCGGGTCGGGATGCCCCCGCGCGCGTTCGCCGACGAGCTCGTGCCGGGCATCCTCGCCATCGAGGGTGTCGCCGCGGTCGAGATCGCGGGCCCCGGGTTCCTCAACATCCGCCTCGAGGCCGGCGCCGCGGGCGAGCTCGCGCGCGTCATCGTCGACGCGGGCGAGACCTACGGCCACAACGAGTCGCTGCTCGGCCAGACCATCAATCTCGAGTTCGTCTCGGCCAACCCCACGGGCCCGCTGCACATCGGCCACACGCGGTGGGCCGCGCTCGGCGACTCGCTCGCCCGTGTGCTGAAGGCCAGCGGCGCCGTTCTCGTGAGCGAGTTCTACATCAACGACGCCGGCGCGCAGATGGACGTCTTCGGCGAATCGGTGCTCGCCGCCGCCCTCGGCGAGCCCGCCCCCGAGAACGGCTACCCGGGCGAGTACATCACCGCCCTCGGGGTGCGCGCGCTCGGCGAGCGGCCCGACCTCGGCGAGCTGCCGCGCGAGGAGGCCGTGGCGATCGCCCGCGAGCTGGCCTACGGCTGGCAGCTCGACGAGATCCGCGAGAGCCTCGAGCGCTTCAACGTGCACTTCGACGTGTGGTTCAGCGAGCGCGTGCTGCACGCGGTCGACGCCGCGAGCGCGACGAGCCGCATCGACGAGGCCGTCGACCGGCTGCGCGCTCAAGGCCACGTGTACGACCTCGACGACGCCATCTGGGTGCGCACGACCGACTTCGGCGACGACAAAGACCGCGTCATCAAGCGCGGCAACGGCGTCTACACGTACTTCGCGGCCGACGCCGCGTACTACCTCTCGAAGAGCGACCGCGGCTTCGCCCACAAGATCTACCTGCTCGGCGCCGACCACCACGGCTACGTGCACCGCCTCAAGGCCCTCGCCGGGGCCGCGGGTGACGACCCCGAGCGCGACATCGAGGTGCTCATCGGGCAGCTCGTGAGCATCAACGGCGCCCGGCTGTCGAAGCGCGCGGGCAACATCATCGAGCTGGGCGACCTGCGCGAATGGCTGGGCACGGATGCCCTGCGCTACTCGCTCGCGCGCTACCCGGCCGACTCGCCCCTGACGCTCGACCCCGAGCTGCTGCAGAAGCGCACGAACGACAACCCCGTCTTCTACGTGCAGTACGCCCACGCCCGCACGCACCAGGTGGCGCGCAACGCGGCCGCCTCGGGCGTCGACCGCTCGGTGTTCGAGAGCGACCTGCTGACCGATGAGACGGAGAGCGTGCTGCTCGGCGCGCTCGCCGAGTTCCCGCGCATCGTCGCCCAGGCGGCGACGTTGCGCGAGCCGCACCGCGTCGCTCGGTACCTCGAAGAGCTCGCCGCGGCCTACCACCGCTGGTACGACACGTGCCGGGTCACGCCGCAGGGCGACGAGCCGGTGTCGAGCATCCACGGCACCCGCCTGTGGCTGAACGACGCGACCGGCCAGGTGCTGCGCAACGGCCTGACCCTGATCGGCGTCTCGGCGCCCGAACGGATGTGACCGTGAGCGAGCCCACCGCGCCCGGCGAGACGACGCCGACCGAGCCTGAGGCCTCTGAGCGCGAGGCGACCGAGCCTGCGTCGACCGAGCCGGAGACCGTCATCGTCGTCGAGGAGGCACCGCGCCGGAAGCGCCGAGGGCTCGTCATCGCGCTCGTGGTCATCGGCATCGTCGTCGTGCTCGGTGTCGTCGCCGTCATCGCCGAATCGCTCGCGCGCCAACAGGCCTCGACGCTCATCGCCGACCAGGTGCGCTCGGCGCTGCAGCTCGAGGCCGATCATCCGGTCGAGGTGACGATCGAGGGCACCTCGGTGCTGCTGCAAGCGGCGGGGGGCCGGTTCGAGCGCATCACCGCAGTGGCCGACGACGTCGCCTTCGGCGAGCTCGTCGGCGACCTCGAGCTCATCGCCGAGGGGGCTCCGCTCGACGTGAGCCAGCCGACCGACTCGGTGCAGGCCGTCTTCCGGGTGGCCGAGAGCGATGTGGCGGCGCTCGCCGGGTTCCTCGCCGGCTCGGTCGTGACCGACGTGCGCCTCGACGAGCGCGAGATCCGCTTCGAGACCGCGTTCTCGTTCTTCGGGGTCGAGTTCTCGGTGGGCCTCGGCGTCACGCCCTCGGTGCAAGACGGCCAGCTCGCCTTCACGCCCTCGAGCGTCGAGCTCGGCGACGACCGTCTCGACGCCGCCGAGCTGCAGCAGCGCTTCGGCGGCCTCGTCGAGCCGCTGCTGACCTCCCAGCTGTTCTGCGTGGCGCAGTACCTGCCGCAGGCGCTCGAGCTGACGGCTGTGCAGGTGGGCGACGAGCAGCTCGTGGTCGTCTTCACGGGGGAGGGCGTCGCCCTCGGCGGGCCCGAGTTCACGACGCGCGGCACCTGCGGCTGACCACCGCCCGACCCCGGCGCGGCTCCCAACTTCGCGCCGCTAAACTCAACACCGGCTCCAGGAACCAAGCCGGGTTCGCTCGCCCCACCACCCCCGACCGACGCTCTCGTGAGGTGTCTTCCGTGCCCGCCCATCCGCTCTCGCCGCCGTGGCTCTCGCCGCCGGCCGACGCTGCCGCGCTGCCCGCGCACGTGTGGCCGTCGAGCGCGCGGCGCGACGGGGCCGGAGCGATCACCATCGGCGGGGTCGACATCTCCCGTCTCGCCGCCGAGTTCGGCACGCCGCTCTACGTCGTCGATGAGCAGGATGCCCGCTCCCGCGCCGACCGCACCCTCGCGGCCTTCACGGCCGCGGCCGCGGCGCACGGCACCACGGCGGTCGTCTACTACGCGAGCAAGGCCTTCCTCTGCACCGAGGCCGCCCGCTGGATGGTCGCCGAAGGGCTCAACATCGACGTGGCGAGCGGTGGGGAGCTCGCTGTCGCGCTCGCCGCGGGCGTCGAGCCCGCCCGCCTCGGGCTGCACGGCAACAACAAGTCGGTGGCCGAGATCGACCGCGCGGTCGGCGTCGGCGTCGGCGCGATCGTCATCGACTCCCTCATCGAGATCGAGCGCGTGGCCGCGGCCGCCGAGCGCCACGGTCGCGTGCAGCCCGTGCGCCTGCGCATCAACTCGGGCGTGCACGCCCACACGCACGAGTACCTCGCGACGGCGCGGGAGGACCAGAAGTTCGGCATCCCGCTCGCCGATGCGCCCGACGCCGTCGCCGCGATCCGCGCCCACGCGAGCCTGCGCTTCCTGGGCCTGCACTCGCACATCGGCTCGCAGATCTTCGCTGTCGAGGGCTTCCTCGAGGCCGCCCGCCGCCTGCTCACGCTCCACGCCGCGCTGCGGGCCGGGGGAGACGTTCCCGAGCTCAACCTCGGCGGCGGCTTCGGCATCGCCTACGTCGAGAGCGACGAGGCGCCCGAGATCGAGCACGTCGCCGAGGCGCTGCTCGCGGCGGTGGCCTCCGTGTGCGGCGAGCTGGGCATCCCGGTGCCGAAGGTCGCGGTCGAACCCGGCCGCGTCATCATCGGGCCCGCGGGAGTGACCCTCTACGAGGTCGGGACGACGAAGGACGTCGCGGTGACGGTCGACGACGGCACCGCCGTGCGCCGCTACGTGAGCGTCGACGGCGGAATGAGCGACAACGCGCGCCCCGCCCTGTACGCGGCCGACTACTCGGTGGCGCTCGCGAGCCGCACCTCGAGCGCCGCGCCCGCACTCGTGCGCGTCGCCGGCAAGCACTGCGAGAGCGGCGACATCGTCGTGCGCGACGCCTACCTGCCCGACGACGTCGCGCCGGGCGACCTCGTCGTCGTGCCCGCGACGGGCGCCTACTGCTTCTCGCTCTCGAGCAACTACAACTACCTCGCCCGCCCGGCGGTCGTCGCCGTGCGCGACGGGGCCGCCCGCGTCCTCGTGCGCGGCGAGACCGAGGCCGACCTGCTGCGCCGCGATGTGCTGGCGAACCCCCAAGGAGAGACCCCGTGATCGAATACCGCAACCTCCGCGTCGCCCTGCTGGGTGCCGGCAGCGTGGGCGCCCAGGTGGCGCACCAGCTGCTGACGCACCGCGACGAGCTCGCCGCGCGCATCGGCGCCGGCATCGAGCTGGCCGGTGTGGCCGTGCGCAGCCTCGACGCTCCGCGCGACACCGAGATCCCGCGCGAGCTGCTGACGACCGACGCCGAGTCGCTCATCACGGGCGCCGACATCGTCGTCGAGCTCATGGGCGGCCTCGAGCCCGCGCGCACGCTCATCCTGCAGGCGCTCTCCTCGGGCGCCGACGTCATCACCGCCAACAAGGCGCTGCTCGCCACGCACGGCCCCGAGCTCTTCGAGGCGGCCGAGCAGGTCGGTGCGCAGCTCTACTACGAGGCCGCCGTCGGCGGCGCCATCCCGATCATCCGCCCCCTGCGCGACTCGCTCGCGGGCGACCGCGTCACGCGCATCATGGGCATCGTCAACGGCACCACCAACTTCATCCTCGATCGCATGGATGCCCACGGCGAGTCGATGGAGGAGGCACTCGCGACGGCCACCGCGCTCGGGTACGCCGAGGCCGACCCCACCGCCGACGTCGGCGGCTACGACGCGGCCCAGAAGGCCGCGATCCTCGCGAGCCTCGCTTTCCACACGCTCGTGCCCGCCGATGCGGTGTACCGCGAGGGCATCACCGAGGTGACGCTCGAGCAGGTCGTCGCGGCGCGCAAGGCCGGCTACGTCGTCAAGCTGCTCGCCATCTGCGAGCGGCTCACGGACCCCGCGACCGGGGTCGATGGCGTGAGCGCGCGCGTGCACCCCGCGTTGATCCCGCTCACCCACCCGCTGGCCGCGGTGCACGGCGCCAACAACGCCGTCTTCGTCGAGGCCGAGGCGGCCGGGCCGCTCATGTTCTACGGGGCCGGTGCGGGGGGCATCCAGACGGCATCGGCGGTGCTCGGCGACGTCGTCTCGGCCGCCCGCCGGCACGTCGCCGGTGGCCCCGGCGTCGCGGAGAGCACGCACGCCGATCTGCCCGTGCTGCCGATCAGCGCGATCATGACGCGCTACCAGATCGCCCTCCTCGTCGCCGATGAGCCCGGCGTGCTCGCGCACGTCGCGGCGCTCTTCCAGAGCCACGGCGTCTCGGTCGAGACGGTGCAGCAGTCGGTCGCCGCGGTCGATCCGCTGAGTGGGGCCGAGGCTCCGAGCGCGGCTACCCTGGTGATCGGAACCCACGAGGCCTCCGAGGCCGATCTCGCCGCAACGGTCGCGGCACTGACCACCAGCAGCGTCGTGCACAGCGTGACGAGCGTGCTGCGAGTAGAAGGACTCTGACATGGCGAAGCAGTGGCGCGGACTGTTGCACGAGTATGCCGACCGGCTCGACATCTCCGACGCGACGCCCATCATCACGCTCGGTGAAGGCGGTACGCCGCTCATCCCCGCGCGGTACCTGAGCGAGCGCACCGGCGCGAAGGTCTTCGTCAAGTACGAGGGCATGAACCCCACGGGCTCGTTCAAAGACCGCGGTATGACGATGGCCATCTCGAAGGCCGTCGAGCACGGGGCGAAGGCCGTCATCTGCGCCTCGACCGGTAACACCTCGGCCTCGGCCGCCGCATACGCGACCCACGCGGGCATCACGGCCGCCGTGCTCGTGCCCGAGGGCAAGATCTCGATGGGCAAGCTGAGCCAGGCCGTCGCGCACAAGGCCGAGATCATCCAGATCGAGGGCAACTTCGACGACTGCCTCGACATCGCGCGCGACCTCTCGGCGAACTACCCCGTGCACCTCGTCAACTCGGTCAACCCCGACCGCATCGAGGGTCAGAAGACGGGCGCCTTCGAGGTCGTCGAGGTGCTGGGGGATGCGCCCGACTTCCACATCCTCCCCGTCGGCAACGCGGGCAACTACACGGCGTATCACCGCGGCTACCGCGAAGAGCTCGACCGCGGCGCCACGACGAAGCTGCCGCGCATGTTCGGCTTCCAGGCTGCCGGTAGCGCGCCCATCGTGCTCGGTGAGCCCGTGCGCAAGCCCGAGACGATCGCGAGCGCCATCCGCATCGGCAACCCGGCCTCGTGGGAGCTCGCCCTCGCGGCGCGCGACGACAGCCACGGCTACTTCGGGGCGATCTCCGACGAGCACATCCTGCTCGCGCACCGCCTGCTCTCG
>LNFD01000380.1 GCA_001464255.1 Actinomycetales bacterium Ga0077552
GCGACCATCGAAGGGAAGACCGCATGAGCGGCGCAGGTTCGCCCCAGCTCTCCGTCGACGGCACGGGCCTGACCGTCGCCATCGTGGCGGGCCAGTGGCACACCGTGATCAGCGAGGGGCTCAAAGCGGGCGCGCGGCGCGTGCTCGAGGCATCCGGCGCCACGATCGTCGAGTACGCCGTGCCCGGCTCGTTCGAGCTGCCCGTGGTCAGCAAGGCCGCGCTCGAGGCGGGGGCGGATGCCGTGGTCGCGCTCGGCGTGATCATCCGGGGCGGCACGCCCCATTTCGAGTACGTGAGCGCCGCCGCGACCGACGGTCTCACGCGCGTCGCGCTCGACACGGGCAAGCCCGTCGGGTTCGGCGTGCTCACGCTCGAGAACGAGCGGCAGGGCATCGACCGGGCCGGGCTCCCGGGCTCGATCGAAGACAAGGGCGCCGAGGCGGCCGAGGCCGCGCTCGCGACCGCGCGCGTGCTGCAGGCCATCCGCGCCTGAGCGCCCCTACTTCAGGAAGAGGGCCCGCAGCCGGTTCGTCGTGAAGACGACGCCGATCGCGATCATGACGAGGTAGTAGCCGACGTGCACGAGCATCATGCTCGAGAGAGCGCCGGTCGTGAGCCCGCGCACGAGCTCGACGCCGTGCCACAGCGGTAGCGCCTGGATGATCCACTGGATCGCCTCGGGGTAGACCGTGATGGGGTAGAAAGTCGCCGAGAAGAGGAACATCGGCAGCATGATGAACGTGACCCACTCGATCTGCTGGAACGTCTTCATGTAGCTCGTGATCGCCATGCCGAGGCTCGCGAAGCCGAAGGCGATGAGCAGCACGGCCGGCAGGGCCAGCAGCGCCGTCCACGCCAGGTTCAGCCCGAACGCCTGCATGATGACCATGAAGCCGAGCGCGTACATCGCACCGCGCAGCAGGGCCAGGAAGATCTCGCCGAGGGCCACGTCGAGCGGGCCGAGCGAGGTGGTGAGCATCCCCTGGTACAGCTTTGAGTAGTTGAGCTTGAAGAAGACGTTCCACGTCGAGTCGTAGACGGCGCCGTTCATGGCCGAGACGGCGAGCAGCGCCGGGGCGATGAAGGCCGCGTAGGGCACCTCCTGGCCCGTCGACGTCTGCACGGTGCCGACGAGGGCGCCGAAGCCGATGCCGAGCGACAGCAGGTAGAACACCGGCTCGAAGAACCCGCTGAGCACGACGAGATAGTTCGTGCTGCGGGTTGCCAACAAGCCCCGATGGATGACCGCGCCGGTGTTGCCCGCGTACAGCGCACTGCGGCGCGGCTGCAGGGCAGGGGCGGCCGTCGTGGCGGGAGCAGGCAGGTTCGCGGCGCTCACTTGTTCAACCTCCGCACGAAGTGCTTGCGCGTCGCCCAGAGCCCGACGATCAGCAGCGTCGTCAGGTATCCGACGTGCGTGACCGTGAGCCAGATGGGCTCGTCGGCCCCGTAGGTGAGCACGCGGCCGAGCTCGGTGCCGTGCCACAGCGGCGAGGCCCACCCGATCGGCTGCAGCCACACCGGCAACTGGTCGAGCGGGAAGAAGGTGCCCGAGAACAGGAACAGCGGCGTGATGCCGAACCGCTGCAGCATAGCCATCTGCCCGCGATCCTCCTCGATCGTCGAGGTGTAGGTCGAGAGCACGACGCCGATGGCCATTCCCGTGAGCGTGGCGGCACCGATCGCGAGCCAGCCGAGCCCCGAGGGCACGGCGCCGAACAGCACGATGATGCCGAAGTAGATCGCCACCGTCACGACGATGCGCAGCGCGATGTGGATCATCATGCCGTTGACGATCTGCCCGCCCGTGATGGGCGAGGCGTTCATGCCGAAGAAGATGGGGTTCCACTTGAAGCCCATCATGATCGGGTAGCTCGTCTCGTTCGCCGCGACCGTCATGGCCGCGGTCGCCATGAGCGCGGGGGCGACGAACTGCAGGTAGCTGACCTCGCCGATGCCCTGCGGCACGAGGCTCGCGAGCCCCACGCCGAGGGCGAAGAGGTAGATGAGCGGGTTGCCGAAGCTCTGGAAGATCGCGTCGCCGGCGTAGCCCTTCATCGCCCGGATGCGGTGCTCGGCGATGTACCACGAGCCCCAGCGGCGCGGGGCGGCACCGCCCGCGAGCGCGCGCTGGGCATCCTGTCGCTGATCGAGACTGGTCATTCGATGAGGCTCCGCCCGGTCAGGCGCAGGAAGACGTCCTCCAGGCTCGAGCGGCGCACGAGCGAGGTGATGGGCTCGAGCCCCATGTGCGTGACCGCCTCGAGCGCGGCCTCGCCGTTCTCGCTGTAGACGAGGATGCGGTCGGGCAGCACCTCGAGACGGTCGCCGACACCGGCCATGCGCTCCGCGGCCTCGGCGTTCTTGTCGCTGCCGAACCGCACCTCGAGCACCTCTTTGCTCGAGTACTCGCGGATGAGGGCGGCGGGCGAGCCCTCGGCCATGATGCGCCCCTTGTCGACGACGACGAGGCGGTCGCAGAGCTGCTCGGCCTCGTCCATGTAGTGCGTCGTCAGCACGAGCGTCGTGCCCTGCTCCTTGAGCCGGAAGAGGCGGTCCCACAGGATGTGCCGCGCCTGCGGGTCGAGACCCGTCGTCGGCTCGTCGAGCAGCAGGATGCGCGGCTCGTTGATGAGCGCGCGCGCGATCGTGAGGCGGCGCTTCATGCCGCCGGAGAGGTCGTCGACCTTGGCCTTCTTGCGGTCGGTCAGCTGGGCGAACTCGAGCAGCGCATCCGCCCGCTCGGCGACGACCGCGCGCGGCAGGCCGAAGTAACGCCCGTAGACGAGCAGGTTGTCCCGCACGCGCAGCTCCTGGTCGAGGTTGTCCTGCTGCGGCACCACACCCAGCTGCGAGCGGATGTCGGGGCCGTGATCGTTCGGGTCGAGGCCCAGGATGCTCAGGGCCCCGCTCGTGCGCGTCGACACCGCCCCGACCATGCGCATGGTCGTCGACTTGCCCGCGCCGTTGGGGCCGAGCAGGCCGAACGACTCGCCGGGGGCGACCTCGAAGTCGATGCCGTCGACGGCCGTGAAGTCGCCGTAGACCTTGGTGAGCTGCGATGCGGTGATGACGGGCTGGGGCACGAGAGAAGAGCCTAGCCCCGTCGCTCGGTCGGCACCGAGGATGCGTCGGCCAGGATGGACGCATGAGCAGCTCGCCCGAACGCCCCGCCCGCCGCTTCGGCCGCCCCGTCGACGACGGGCCGCGCGCGACCTTCCGCCAGCTGCTGCCGTACCTGCTCGAGCACCGCGTCGTGCTCGGCTGGGTCGTCGTCATCAGCGTGCTCGGCGCGGCCGCCTCGCTCGCGCAGCCGCTTCTCGTCAGCCAGGTCATCGCGGTCGTCGAGGCCGGGGGCGATCTCGGGCCGCTCGTCGCCCTGCTCGTCGGGCTCGTCGTCGTCGGCGCGCTGCTCACGGGCTTCGGGCACTACCTGCTGCAGCGCACGGGCGAGGGCGTCGTGCTGTCGAGCCGCCGGGCGCTCGTGCGCCGCATGCTGCACCTGCCGATCAGCGAGTTCGACCAGCGCCGCACCGGCGACCTCGTGAGCCGGGTCGGCAGCGACACGACCCTGCTGCGCGCCGTGCTCACGCAGGGCCTCGTCGAAGCCATCGGCGGCAGCCTCACCTTCGTCGGCGCGCTCATCGCCATGATCATCATCGACCCGACGCTGCTCGGGCTCACCGTGCTCGTGATCGCCGTGTCAGTCGTCACGGTCGTGGTGCTGTCGCAGCGCATCCGCATCGCCAGCCGCAAGGCGCAAGAGAAGGTCGGCGACCTCGCGGCGGCCGTCGAGCGCTCGATCTCATCTGTGCGCACCGTGCGCGCGGCGAACGCGACCGAGCGCGAGATCGCCGTCGTCGAGCAGAACGCGGTCGGGGCTTGGGAGCAGGGCATCAAGGTCGCGAAGATCTCGGCGCTCGTCGTGCCCATCTCGTCGATCGCGCTGCAGGTGTCGTTCCTCGTCGTGCTCGGCGTCGGCGGCTTCCGCGTGGCCTCCGGCGTCATCGGGGTCGCCGACCTCGTGGCGTTCATCCTGTTCCTGTTCCTGCTCATCGGGCCGCTCGGGCAGGCCTTCGGCGCGATCACGAGCGTCAACGCGGCGCTGGGGGCGCTCGGCCGCATTCAGGAGATCATCGGGCTACCGAGCGAGAGCGAGGGCGACGCGCTCGTCGTGCCCGCCGCGTCCACCGCCTCGCGCGCGGCGGTCGAGTTCGACGAGGTGCACTTCCGGTACCCGGAGGCGGCGCACCGCACCGAGGAGGAGAAGGTCATCGCGGAAGTCGTGGGCGAGCATCCGCGAGACAAGACGGTTCTCGATGGCGTGACGTTCAGCGTGCCCGTCGGCTCGCGCACCGCGCTCGTCGGCCCGAGCGGCGCGGGCAAGAGCACGGTGCTGTCGCTCATCGAGCGGTTCTACGACCCGACCGCGGGCGTGATCCGCATGGGCGGCGACGACATCCGCGGCCTCGAGCGCACCGAGCTGCGCGGGCGCATCGGCTACGTCGAGCAAGACGCCCCCGTACTGGCCGGCACTCTGCGCGACAACCTGCTGCTCGGCACGCCCGGCGCGACCGACGAGCAGTGCATCGCCGTGCTGCGCTCGGTCAACCTCGACGAGGTGCTCGACCGCGACGAGCGGGGGCTGGATGCGCAGGTCGGGGAGGACGGTGTCATGCTGTCGGGCGGCGAGCGCCAGCGGCTGGCGATCGCCCGCGCGCTGCTCGCGGCTCCGCCGATCCTGCTGCTCGACGAGTCGACCTCATCGCTCGACGGCGTCAACGAGCAGCGCATGCGCGAGGCGATCGACGCCGTCGCGGAGGACCGCACGCTCATCGTCATCGCGCACCGGCTGTCGACCGTCGTCGACAGCGACCAGATCGTCGTTCTCGACCACGGGCGCGTCGTCGGCGTCGGCACGCACAGCGAGCTCGTCGTCTCGACGCCGCTCTACCGCGAGCTCGCGAAGCACCAGCTGCTGGTCTGACCCCGCCACGGGAGCGTCGCCTGCGTGCATCGCACGGTTCACGACACCTCGCACGTGACGACGCATGCGATGTGTCTGAACCCGTACGAAGCGCAGCCGGAGCGTCAGCTCGCAGACGGCTCGACCGTCGCCCCCGCGGCGGCGAGCTCGCGCAGTGCCGCGGCGCTCGAGGCCGGCGCGACCCCCGCGACGAGATCGGTGAGCACGCGCACCCGACGGCCGGCCGCGAGGGCGTCGAGCGCCGAGGCGCGCACGCAGTAGTCGGTCGCGATGCCGACCACGTCGACCTCGGTGACGCCGAGCTCGTCGAGG
>LNFD01000381.1 GCA_001464255.1 Actinomycetales bacterium Ga0077552
GCGGCCTGCTCGGCGTCGTCCTCGTGCACCGTGAAGCGGTAGCCGACGTTGCGCACCGTGCCGATGAGCGACTCCATGTCGCCGAGCTTGGCGCGCAGGCGCCGCACGTGCACGTCGACCGTGCGGGTGCCGCCGAAGTAGTCGTAACCCCACACCTCGCTCAGCAGCTGCTCGCGCGTGAACACGCGGCTGGGGTGCGTGGCGAAGAACCGCAGCAGCTCGAACTCTTTGAACGTGAGGTCGAGCGTGCGGCCGTGCACCTTCGCCGAGTAGCTGGCCTCGTCGATGACGACACCGGATGCCCGGATCATGCTCGACCCCTCGTCGCGCGACTGACGGCCCACGGCCAGGCGCAGCCGGGCATCCACCTCGGCGGGCCCCGCGGTCTCGAGCAGCACGTCGTCGATGCCCCACTCCGCGTTGACGGCCGTGAGGCCGCCCTCGGTGAGCACGACGATGATGGGCGAGCCGGCGCCCGTGGTCGTGAGGATCTTGCACAGCGACTTCGCGCTCGCGAGGTCGGCCCGAGCATCCACGATGATGACGTCAGCGGGGGGCGCGCCGACGAGGGCCGCCGGCTCCGCCGGAATACGGCGCACCCGATGGCTGAGCAGCCCTAGCGCGGGGAGAACGTCGGTGTTCACCTGCGAGGTCAGGATCAACAGCTGAGCCACATGTCCTCCACGGTGTCCCGCTCAGTGTACAAGCGCCCTAGCATGGGGGCATGTCCCGCACCATCGCGACCGCGCTGCCCGTCTGGCTCGCCGTCGCGATCGCGGTGCTCGTCGTGGCGCTCGTGCTGCCCTCGGATCAGTGGTGGGCGGTGCTGCCCGCGATCGCGGGCGGGGCGATGATCATGACCTTCGTCATCCAGGTGAGCCTGCAGTCGAAAGACGGCCTGGTCATGCGGATGCTCGTCACCGTGACGGGCGCCATCCTGCTGCTCATGGCGGCCTCCGTCGCGACGCTGCTCGTGACGACGCTGTAGGCGTTCTCCCCGCTCGCACCGTCGTACACTGGAGCCATGCTCCTCGCCCTTGAGATCTTCTTCCTCGGTCTGCTGGGTCTGGCGACGCTCTCGATCGGGTTCGTCTCGGTCGTCGTGCTCGTCAACCTGTACCGCGGCCAGCGCTGATTCCGCCCGGAGCCGTGTTCTCCCTCGACACGAGCCTGCCGGCCGAGCTCGCGCCCCTCGCCTGGCTCATCGGGGTGTGGGACGGCACGGGCGTCGTGCACTACCAGGACGGCGACCGCACGCGCGAGCACGAGTTCGGCCAGCGCGTGAGCTTCAGCCACGACGGCCTCAACTACCTCAACTACTCGTCGCACACCTGGCTGCTCGATGAGGCGAACACGCCCCTGAGCGCCGAGGCCGGCTACTGGCGCCTGCACCGGCCCTCGCAGCCGGGCGACCCCGGCCCGGGCATGCTGCCGGGCGACGGCCCCCGCCCCTTCGCGACCGCGGAGCAGGTCGAGCAGCTGCGCGCGCCGCACGGCGGCTTCGACGTCGAGGTCGCGCTCATCCACCCCGGCGGCGTGAGCGAGCTGTACCTGGGCCGCGTCGCCGACGCGCGCATCGATCTGCAGACCGACGCCGTCATGCGCTCGGCGAGCGCCAAGGAGTACGCGGCCGCGACGCGCATCTACGGCCTCGTCGAGGGCCGCCTGCTGTGGGCGTGGGACATCGCCGCGCTCGGGAACGACCTGCGCACCCACGCCTCGGGAACGCTCAACCGCGATGCCTGAGCTCTCGCCCCTGCTGGCCCTGCCCGGTGCCGTCGCGATGGCGGGTGCGGGTTCCGCCGACCCCGTCGCCGACGATGCCGCCGTCGCCTCGGTCGCGGCGCACTACGGCGACCCGGTAGCCGAGCAGCGGATGCTCGCCGCGGGCCGCGCGATCGTCGACCTCAGCGACCGCGGCGTCATCACCGTCACCGGCCCCGACCGCCTCACCTGGGTCGCTCGCGCCGGGCCAGTCGGCCGAGACCCTGCTCCTCGACCCGAACGGGCGGCTCGAGCACAGCATCCGCATCGTCGACGACGGCGTGACCGCCTGGCTGCTCGTCGAAGGGGCGCAGACGGCTGCGCTCGCCGCGTGGCTCGATCGCATGCGCTTCCTGCTGCGGGTCGAGGTCGCCGACGAGTCGGAGCAGTGGGCGACCCTCGGGCAGCTGCTGCCGACCGGCTCCGCACCGCTCGTCGAACCCGCCGCGCCGAACGGCGTGCCGCTCGTCTGGCACGACCCCTGGGCGGCGGTGCAGACCGGCGGCTGGCAGTACGCGGCCCACGACGACCACCCCGGCGCGCAGTTCCCCGCCGTCGAGCTGCTCGTCGAGCGCGCCCGCCTCGCCGAGGTCGCCGCGACCGCTCGCGCGGGTGGCCTGCCCGTCGCTGGCACGCTCGCGCTCGAGGCCCTGCGCATCGCCGCCTGGCGCCCGCGCTTCGGCGGCGAGGTCGACGACCGCACGATCCCGCACGAGCTCGACTGGCTGCGCTCGGCCGTGCACCTCAGCAAGGGCTGCTACCGCGGGCAGGAGACGGTGGCGAAGGTGCACAACCTCGGGCACCCGCCGCGCCGGCTCGTCATGCTGCACCTCGACGGCTCCGACGCCCTGCTGCCCGGGCACGGCGCGCCCGTGCTGCACGAGGGCGCCCCGGTCGGCACGGTCACCTCGAGCGCGCGGCACCACGAGCTCGGCCCCATCGCGCTCGCCGTCGTCAAGCGCTCGCTCGACCCCGCCGCGACCCTCGTGGTCGAGGCCGACGGTGTCGCGATCGCCGCCGCGCAGCAGGTCATCGTGCCGACTGACGCGGGAGCGACCGCGGGGGTGCCGCGCATCCCGCGCCTCGGCGCCGTGCCGCGCTCGCAGGCCTGAGCAGGTCGCGCTCGTGAGCGGGCAGGGTGCGTCGATGCGGCGGCTCGAGCGCAGCATCCGGCGCCGATTGGATGCCCGCGCCGCGCTCGACCGCGTCGTCGGCTCGCTGCCCGCTGTGCTGCAGATCGTCGTCGCGGCGACCGCGGCGTACCTGCTCGCCCGCGGGCTGCTCGGGCACGAGGTGCCGCTCGTCGCCGTGACGGTGACGATCGTCGCGCTCGGCCTCGCGCGCGACACCACGCCGCGGCGCGTCGTCGAGATCGTCATCGGCATCAACATCGGCATCATCGTGGCCGCACTGCTCGTGCAGGTGATCGGCCAGGGCGCGTGGCAGATCGCGGTGATCCTCGCCATCACGCTCGTCGTCGCCCGTGCCGTGTCGCCCTCGGCGCCGTTCGCGATCGCGGCGGGCGTGCAGTCGATGCTCGTCGCCGTGCTGCCGCCGCCCGACGGCGGGGTCTTCGCGCGCAGCCTCGACGGCCTCATCGGCGGGGCGATGGCGCTGCTCATCACGGCGCTCATCCCGCGCTTCGACCTCGTGCGGCAGCGCGGCGAGGCCACCGCCCTGTTCTCGCTGCTCGACCAGTCGATCATGGGGCTGCACGAGGCGCTCACGGCGGGCGACGCTCCTGCGGCCGAGCTCGCCCTCGCGCGCAGCCGGCGCAGCCAGGCGCTCATCGACGACTGGACTCGCTCGCTCGAGAGCGCCCGCGGCGTCGCGGCCGTCTCGCCGTGGCTGCGCTCGCGCCGCGCGGGCCTCGCCGAGGAGGTGCGGCTGCTCGCGGTCGCCGACCTCACGACCCGCCACGTGCGCGCGCTCGCCCGCCGCGTCGAGGTAATCGTGCGCGACGGATCACCCCGGCCAGTGCTCGCCGAGCTCATGGAATCGGCGGCCGAGGTCGTGCGCCTGCTTGGCCGCAGCCGCGACGACGAGGCCGCGCGCTACGCCGCCCGCGCCGTCGCGGCCGTGCTCGCCGGCCGATGCTCGCCGACGGCCGTCGAGGGCGTCGGCGACCAGGTCGTCATCGTGCTGCTGCGCCCGCTCGTCTTCGACGTGCTCGTGCACCTCGGCACTCCCGCCGACGAGGCCCGCGCCCTTCTGCCCCCGCTGTAGGGCCGTCTGCCGCGTGCAGCCTGCCGGTCGAGCGTCGTCGTCACCCGGAGATGCGCGGCGGGCCGCCCCGGTCACGCGCACTCCCCAATCCAAGGAGATCGAGGAGCGCGGTCGCGCAAAGTTCCTTGGATTGGGGAGTCTGGCGGAGCGTGCTGGGAAGTGGGGAGAGCGAGGCGAGGCGAGGAGAGGCAGGGCAGGGCAGGGCAAGGCTGGGCCGGCCGGGCCGGTGTCAGCGGAGGGGGGCGACCGCCGACCAGGGCACGGTGAGCTCGCCGAGCCGCCAGCGGGTCGGGCCGCCCAGCACGGGCCAGCCGGCCTCGCGCAGCCCGCGTGCCGCGGCGATGAAGCGCTGGCGGGGCGAGAACGTCGAGAGCGGGGCCTGCCGCGCCCACTGCGCGTCGAGATCGCGCAGCAGGGCGTGCACCTTCTCGCCCGGCACGTTGCGGTGGATGAGCGCCTTCGGCAGCCGCTCGGCCACGACCGAGGGGCCGCCGAGCTCGTCGAGCGAGGCGAGGTGCAGGGCGAGCGTGAGCGAGACCGGGCCGTCCGGGTCGAGCGCGACCCAGCTCGCCACGCGGCCCACCTCGCTGCACGTGCCCTCGAGCAGCAGCCCGCCCGGCTGCAGGCGCGAGCGCAGCAGCGCCCAGGCCGCGGGCACCTCGGCCTCGTCGTACTGCCGCAGCACGTTGGCGGCGCGGATGACGGCGGGCCGGGCATCCCCGTCGAGCGGCACCTCGAAGCCGCCCTGCCGGAAGCTCAGCCCCTCCCGGGCGAATGGCGCCGCGGCCCGCACCCGTTCCGGATCGATCTCGATGCCGACGACCCGCGCATCCGGTCGCACGCGGCGCAGCCGCTCCAGCAGCTCGAGCGAGGTCCAGTGCGCGGCGCCGTACCCGAGGTCGACGACGAGGGGGTCGGATGCGCGGCGCAGGGCGGGGTGGGCGGCGATGAAGCGATCCATGCGTCGCAGACGGTTGACGCCCGTCGTGCCGCGCGTGATGCGCCCCTCTGCCATCTGACCATTGTCGGCCCTGGATAGGGTGGAGGCATGACGCACACCCTGATCCTGCTCCGCCACGGCCACTCCGTCTGGAACGAGAAGAACATCTTCACGGGCTGGGTCGACGTGGGGCTGACCGAGCAGGGCAAGGCCGAGGCGGCACGCGCCGGCGAGCTCATCAAGGCCTCGGGCCTCGCCCCGCGCGTGCTGTACACGAGCCTGCTCAAGCGCGCCATCCACACCGCGAACATCGCCCTCGAGGTCGCCGACCTCGACTGGCTTCCGGTCAAGCGCAGCTGGCGCCTCAACGAGCGCCACTACGGCGCCCTGCAGGGCCTCAACAAGGCCGAGACGCTCGCCGCTCACGGCGAGGAGCTCTTCATGACCTGGCGCCGCAGCTTCGACACCCCGCCGCCGCCGCTCGACGACGACGCCGAGTTCAGCCAGGTGCACGACCCGCGCTACATCGGTATCGACGGCGAGGTGCCGCGCACCGAGAGCCTCAAGCTCGTCATCGACCGCATGTTGCCCTACTGGCACAGCGACATCACGCGCGATCTCGCGGCGGGTCAGACGGTGCTCGTGACCGCGCACGGCAACTCGCTGCGGGCGCTCGTGAAGCACCTCGACGGCATCTCGGACGACGCGATCGCCGAGCTCAACATCCCCACGGGCATCCCGCTCGTCTACGAGCTGGATGACGACTTCATGCCCGTCAAGCCGGGCGAGTACCTCGACCCCGAGGCCGCGGCCGCGGGAGCCGCCGCGGTCGCGGCGCCGGGCAAGAAGTAGCGCAGACCGCATCGACCGCGGTGTCATGGATGCTCGCGCGACGTCAGTCGGCCGGTACCCAGTCGCCCGTGGCGAGGTACTGCACCTTCTTCGAGATCGAGACGGCGTGGTCGGCGAAGCGCTCGTGGTAGCGCGAGGCGAGCGTGGCGTCGACGGTGTCGATGACCTCGCCCTTCCAGGTCTCGCCGAGCACCTTGTCGAAGACGCTCAGGTGCAGGGCGTCGATCTTGTCGTCTTCATTGCGGATGTGCTCGGCGACCGCGACGTCCTCCGTCTCGAGCAGCTCGACGAGCTTGCGGGCGATCTCGACGTCGAGCGCCCCCATCTCCTTGAAGGTGCCGCGCAGGCTCTTCGGCACGACCTTGTCGGGGAACCGGTAGCGCGCGAGCTGGGCGATGTGCTCCGACATGTCGCCCATGCGCTCGAGCGAGGCGCTGATGCGCAGGGCGCTCACGACGACGCGCAGGTCGCGCGCGACGGGCTGCTGGCGGGCGAGGATGTTGATGGCCAGCTCGTCGAGCTCGGCCGCGGCCGCGTCGATCTTCGCATCGTCGGCGATCACGGTCTCGGCGAGCGAGACGTTCGACTCGTTGAAGGCGCGGGTGGCGTTGTCGATCGACACGGCGACGAGCCCGGCGATCTCCACGAGTCGCTCGCGCACCTCTCGCAGCTCCTGCTGGAACACTTCACGCATCTGGTCACGTCCTCTTGTCTGGGGGGCTGCGGCACAATCCCTGCCACAGTGCCGTTCGGCGGTGAACGGCCGCTGGCCCGCAGGTGAATTCTCGGCGACCTCGGGCCTGCGGGGCGCTCGGCATGCCGGGGGCGCTCCGCCGGTCACTAATCTAGTGCTCATGGACTCGGCACTGCTCGTGCCCCTCGCGCTCGCCCTCGGTGCGGTGCTCGGGGGCGGTGCCGTCGTCACCGTCATCGCGGCGGCGCGTCGGGGCCGCATGGCCGCCGAGGTGGCCTCGACCACCGTTCCCGACGGCGTCGAGCAGGTCATCGACGCGCTCGAGTCGGCCGGGGTCGTGCTCGACCCCAGCAACAACGTCATCACCGCCTCACCGCGGGCGGTCACCCTCGGTCTCGTGTGGCACCGCACGCTCGTGCATCCACGCCTCGTCGAGATCGTCGACCGCGTTCGGCGCAGCGGCGAGCCCGTCACCGAGGAGGTCGAGCTCAGCCGCGGACCGCTCGGCGACGCCGCCCTGCACCTCTCGGTGCGGGTGGCCCGCCTCGGCAGCCGATTCATGCTGCTGCTCGCGGAGGACCGCACCGAGTCGTACCGCCTCGACGCGGTGCGCCGCGACTTCGTCGCCAACATCAGCCACGAGCTCAAGACCCCGATCGGTGCGATCGGCCTGCTCGGGGAGGCCCTCGGCCACGCGGCCGACGACCCCGTGCAGGTTCGCCGCTTCGCCGCTCAGCTGACGAAGGAGTCGTCGCGGCTCGCGAGCATGACGCAGGAGATCATCGAGCTCTCGCGCTTGCAGGCGAAGGATGCGCTCTCGCACCCCGAGGTCGTCGAGCTCGACCAGGTGATCGCCTCGGCGATCGACCAGAACCGCGTGCACGCCGACGCGCAGCGCGTGACCCTCGCGAGTGGCGGGGCGAAGGGCATGCGCGTGTGGGGCGACGAGGCCATGCTCATCACGGCCGTGCACAACCTCATCCTCAACGCCGTGCAGTACTCGCCCTCGCCCTCGCGCGTCGGCATCGGCGTGACCGCGGCCGACGACGTCATCGAGATCGCTGTCACCGATCAGGGCATCGGCATCCCCGAGGACGAGCTCGACCGTGTGTTCGAGCGCTTCTTCCGCGTCGACCAGGCGCGCTCGCGCACGACGGGCGGCACGGGCCTGGGCCTCAGCATCGTCAAGCACGTCGTGCAGAACCACGGCGGCGACGTGCGCGTGTGGTCGCAGCCCGGCCGCGGCTCGACGTTCACCATCCGCCTGCCGCGTGTCCTCGAGCCCGCGCAACCCCTCCTCACGAAAGCACGGTCATGACCCGAATCCTCATCGTCGAAGACGAAGCCGCGCTCTCTGAGCCGCTCGCCTACCTGCTCACCCGCGAGGGCTACGAGACGACGGTCGCCGACGACGGCCTCGCGGCCCTGACCGAGTTCGACCGCGCGGGTGCCGACCTCGTGCTGCTCGACCTCATGCTGCCGGGGTTGCCGGGCACCGAGGTCTGCCGCGAGCTGCGCCAGCGCTCGGCCGTGCCGATCATCATGCTCACCGCGAAAGACAGCGAGGTCGACATCGTCGTCGGGCTCGAGCTGGGCGCCGACGACTACGTCACCAAGCCCTACTCGACACGCGAGCTCCTCGCGCGCATCCGCGCCGTGCTGCGTCGGCAGACGGATGCGGGCGATGTCGACGATGCCGTGCTCGCGGTCGGCCCCGTGCGCATGGATGTCGAGAAGCACCAGGTGACGGTCGATGGCGCGGTCGTAGCGATGCCGCTCAAGGAGTTCGAGCTGCTCGAGCTGTTGCTGCGCAACGCCGGGCGCGTGCTCACGCGCGGGCAGCTCATCGACCGGGTGTGGGGCGCCGACTACTTCGGCGACACGAAGACCCTCGACGTGCACGTCAAGCGCATCCGCTCGAAGATCGAACCCGACCCCTCGAACCCGCGGATGCTCGTCACGGTCCGCGGGCTCGGCTACCGCTTCGAGGCTTAGCGCGCGCGACCGAATTCGTCGCCCGCAGGCCGAGCTACGGGATTCGTCGCCCGTAGGGCGAGCTAAGGAATATAGAGCTCGTACTCGGGCAGCGACCCATCGAGCACGGGCACGAGCACCTCGACGCCCGCGGCGCCGTTGTACGCGAAGAACACCGGCACGAGGCCGCCGATCGTGGCGCCGCTGCCGCTGATGACGATCTGGATCTCGTCCTCCGGGCCGCCCACGCGCGTGCGGTCGCCCGCGGCGACCACGATCGCCTCGGTCACGCGCTCGCCCTCGGACTCCCACTGCACGGTGAGGCGGCGGTCGACGTCGGCCGCGCTCGCCACGGTCATGACCAGGTTGAGCGCCTCGCCGGTCTCGCCGATGAGCAGGGCGTTGCGGATCGCGAGCTCGCCGACCTCGGCGCCGACGCCGTCGCTCGGGTCGTAGTCCTTCTCCGTGGCGATCTCCGCCGAGAAGGTGCAGCCCGTCGCGCCGACCATGAGCGCCGCCGCGAGAGCGAGGGACGCCGCCAAGCGAGATTTCACGAATTGACTCCTTCAGCCCGTCAGGAGGCCCGTCTGCGCGCGATCGGAAGCGCCCGCGAGAGCCTGACCGAGTCTAGTCTAGCGAGCGGCCGCGAGCCCTTCGGCGCCCCCCGCGGGCCCTGCCCGGCCCGAATTGCTGAGAGATCCCTGTGGTAGACTGGCAGTTCTGCGGAAGGACCACCATCCATGCTTTTCCAGGTCGGCGAGACGGTCGTTTACCCCCACCACGGTGCGGCGACGATCATCGAAGTGAAGAACCGAACCATCCGGGGCGAAGAGAAGCTCTATCTCAAGCTCAACGTCACGCAGGGTGATCTCACCATCGAGGTGCCGGCCGAGAACGTCGACCTCGTCGGCG
>LNFD01000382.1 GCA_001464255.1 Actinomycetales bacterium Ga0077552
TTCTGAAGACGCCCGGCGTGGCGCGCATCATCGCCGCACAACTGACCGCGCGCATTCCCTCGGGCATGATCTCGCTCGCCTTCCTCATCCACATCGAGAAGATCTTCGACTCCTACGGCGCCGCAGGGCTCGTGCTCGCGGCCACGAGCGTCGGCCAGGCGATCGCGGGCCCGCTCACGAGCCGCTGGATGGGGCGCTTCGGCATGCGCCCCGTGCTCATCTCGACGCTCATCATCTGCAGCACGGGCATCGGCCTCATCGCCTTCGCGCTGATGCCGCTGTGGCTGTTCATGGTCGTCGGCTTCGTCGTCGGCATCTCGACCCCGCCGATCCAGCCGGCCGTGCGCACCATCTACCCGAAGATGGTCACGGGCAAGCAGCTCACCCCGCTGTTCTCGCTCGACGCCTCGGCGCAGGAGATCATCTGGGTGACGGGCCCGGTCATCACCGTGCTGCTCGCCACGCAGGTGTCGAGCGTCGCGGCGATCGCTGTGGCGGGGCTGTTCCTCGTCGGCGGCGGCATCTGGTTCATCGCGAGCCCCGAGGTCGGCAAGGTGCGCATCCCGCGCAGCCGCCGCCGGCTCGGCGTCGTGCTGAAGAACCGCGCGGTGCTGCTGTCGACCGTGTGCGGGTTCCTGCTCATCGGCTCGGCCGCCTCGATCGAGGTCGGCGTCGTCGCGGTGTTCGGCGAGGGCGGCACCGAGGCGGGCATCCTGTTCGGAATCTGGGCCATCGCCTCGCTCGTCGGCGGCCTCTCGATGGGGCACCTGCCGATCGGGCCGTGGGCGCTCGCCCGCCGCTTCGGCATCGTCGTCGTCGGCATGGCCGCCGCGCCGTTCTCGCTCGAGTTCTGGTGGCTCGCGCTCGCGCTCGTCATCGCCGGCATCGGTATCGCGCCCGTGCTCGCCGTCATGTTCGCGATCGTCTCGGCGAGCGTCAAGTTCAGCGAGACGGCCGAGGCCTACGGCTGGCTCGGCACCGGCCAGCTCATCGGCGCGGCGCTCGGCTCGGCCATCGCCGGCTTCCTCATCGACGGCATCGGCCCGATCGGCGGCTTCCTCGCCGCCCTCGCCTTCGCGGCGGTCGGGATGCTCGTGGCCGTGCTGTTCCGCAGCTGGCACCCCGACCTGCGCGGGCGCGACGCGAGCCCGCTGCCCGACACCGAACCGGTGCAGACGGTCAGCTGACCTGCGCTGCCGCCTGAGGCTCGCGGCTACGAGCGCAGCGGGCGCAGCGCCTCGGCGTAGCGGCCGAGCTGGTCGATCATGCGGGCGAGCGTCGCATCCTGCTTCTCGGTCGCCGCGAAGGCGCCGTCGACGAGGTGAGCCCCCGGACCGCTGATCGCCATGTCGACGGGAACACGCACGAGCCCGAGCGTCGTGAGCACCTGGTCGAGGGCGGCGGCGGCACGCAGACCGGCGGATGCCCCGCCGTAGCTCACGACGCCCACGGGCTTCGCGGCCCACTCGTGCTGCAGGTAGTCGAGCGCGTTCTTGAGCGCGGGGCTGTAGCTGTGGTTGTACTCGGGGCTCACGAGCAGCACGGCATCGGCCTGCTCGACGCGGGCGCTCCACGCGATCGTGTGCGGCTTCGTGTAGGCGCGCTTGCCGGGCATCTCGGGCTCGTCCATGAACGGCAGGTTCAGCTCGGCGAGGTCGACGAGGTCGACCTCGTGGCCGGCGGCGGCGGCGCGCTCGCGCACCCAGTGGGCGATGGGCAGGCCGATGCGGCCGGGGCGGACGGAGCCGACGATGATCATGATGCGGGTCATGCTGAGACGTAACCCGGGTGCCCCGCGATCGATTCCCGCACTCAGCCGATTCGCGGTGCAGCCCTGCTCGGCGGGCCGGCGACGGCGCGACTAGGCTCCTGCGCATGAGCACCGTCACGCTTCCCCGCTGGCACTGGGGCGACCCCGCGAGCCCTCGGCGCGCACTGCTCGTGCACGGTCTCGGCTCGTCGGCGCAGACCACGTGGCGCCTGAGCGAGGGCCTCGCCGATGCCGGGTGGTCGGCGACGGCCGTCGATCTTCGGGGGCACGGCGACGCGCCGCGGGCATCCCGCTACCGCATCGAGGACTTCGCGGGCGACCTGCTCGGCACGCGGCCGACGGGCGGAGGGGCCTGGCAGCTCGTCGTGGGGCACTCGATCGGCGCGGCCGCAGCGGCGCAGGCGGCGGGCACCGACGACGGCTGGGCCGAGCGCCTCGTGCTGCTCGACCCCGCGCTCGCGCTCGACGCCTCGGCCCGGCAGGCCGTGCTCGACGGGCAGCTCGCGAACTTCGACGCGGCGACCGTGGCGAGCATCGCCGAGCAGTTTCCGCACTGGCACCCGCTCGACATCGAGTTCCGGGTGCGGGCCGTGAAGTCGGCCTCGCGGTTCGCCCTCGAGCGGGCCGTGCTCGACAACGACGATTGGGACGCCACGGCGTTCGTGCCGCACATCGCCGCGCCGACGCTCGTGATCGCGGCCGACCCCGACCACGGCTCGATGTTCGCTGGCGAGCACGCGGCCACCGTGCTCGCCACCAACCCCCTGCTCGAGTTGGCCGTCGTGCCCGGTGCGGGTCACAGCGTGCACCGCGATGCACCCGAGGCGACGCTGCGGCACCTGCTCGACTGGCTGCGCGCGAGCGAGACGCCCTAGCCGGAGCCGCGACTCTGCCAGTCGCCCGGGGCGGCGTGCGAGGCGGTGCCGGTGGCGGCGCGCGGCGACCTTTGTGTTCCCGGCCCCTTCCATAACTTCGGAGTGGGGAATCGCGCTCCCACTCCGAAGTTGTGGAAGGCGCTCGCGGCGGGTCAGCGCTTCCAGTAGCCCTTCACGACGGCGCGCTCGACATCGATGC
>LNFD01000383.1 GCA_001464255.1 Actinomycetales bacterium Ga0077552
CCGTCGAGGCCCGGCGCGCGGTCGACCCGACCGGGGCGGGCGATGCGTTCACGGCCGGGCTCATCGCGGCGCTGCTCGACGGCGCCGCCCTCGACGGGGCGGCCCGCGCGGGCGTGCGCGCGGCGGGGACCGCCGTCATGCAGGCGGGCGGGCGGCCTCCGGGTGAGCGGACTGCGGGCGGGCGCTGACCGCGCCGACGCAGGCGCCGACGACGGCGGCGATCGCGACGAGCTGTAGCGGCGCGAGCGCCTGCCCGAGCACGATGAGCCCCGCGAGCGCGGCGACGGCGGGCCCGAGGCTCGAGAGCACGCCGAAGAGCCGCGTGGGCATCGACTTGAGCGCGATGAACTCGAGCGCGTAGGGATCACGGCGATGCCCGCGAACGCGAGCAGCAGCGTGGGCGTCTCCACCACGGCCGTCGTGGCGGGCACCGCGCCGACCGGAACCACGAGAGCGGCCGCCACGACCATGGCCACGGCGAGGGCATCCACCCCTCGCGCCCGCGGGCCGAGGCGGGCCGACGCCACGATGTACAGCGCCCAGAACGCGGCCGCCCCCGCTGCCGCGAGCACGCCGATGAGCGCGAGGCCGCCCGTGCCGTCGAGGTCGAGGCCCAGCAGCAGGACGCCCGCGGCTGCGAGCGCCACCCAGCCCACGTCGCGCCAGCGACGGGTTCCCGCCACGGCGACCCCGAGCGGGCCGAGCAGCTCGATCGTGACGGCGACCCCGATGGGGATGCTGCCGATGGCGATGTAGATGAGGGCGTTCATGCCCGCGAGACCGACGCCGAGCATCCCGACCCCGAGCCAGGTGCGGCAGTCCCAGCCGCGCACGCGGGGGCGGATGACCGCGAGCAGGATCAGCGCCGCGAGCAGCAGTCGCAGGGCGGCGGCGCCGAGCGGCCCCACCTGCGCGAAGAGTGCGCCGGCGAGCGCGTTGCCGAACTGCACCGAGATGATCGCCAGCACGGCGAGCAGGACGGGATGCGGGGCGTCGCGGCGGGGCACGAGAGCGAGCATCGCACACGGCGGCCGCTCGCCATGACCCGCTCATGACAGAACGCGCCCCACCCGCTCGCGAGGAGCGGG
>LNFD01000384.1 GCA_001464255.1 Actinomycetales bacterium Ga0077552
CCGGGCGGGCAGGACTAGTCGGAGGAGCCGACGCTCGCGACCGAGGCGACCGAGGCGACCGACGCCACCGAGGCGACCGACGCCGGGCTCACGGGCGACGGGGGCGTGACGGGCGAGACGACCGAGACGGGGCTGTCGCTCGGGGTGGGCTCGGGGCTCGGGCTCGGGCTCGAGCTCGGGTCGGGGGTGACGATGCTGTCGCTCGTCACCGAGAAGTCGAGCGTGCTGGCCGACCCCTTGACGTCTGCCGGCACCGTGATGCCGGGCACCTCGAGGTTCGTCGCGCCGGCGATGAGCGGCAGAGCGCTCGCGGTCGAGACGGCGCCGGCGGCCATGACGCCGAGGCCGAGGGCGGAGGCGGCGCCGATGGCGATCCAGTTCTTCGCGTCCATGAGGGTGTCCTTTCGAGCTGCGGGGGAGCCGGTGCGGGTGCGCATCCGTGCTCCGTGATGAGTACAGACTGCGGGCCCCGCATGAGACCACCAGGAGGGTCGGATGAGAGGCTTCTCATCCGGCCGCGCTCTTGGCGGCCTTCACCGCCTCGTACGCCGCGAGGGCCCCGGCGCGCGAGGCGGCCAGGTCGACGATCGGGCGGGGGTACTCGGGGCCGTCGACCTCGGGCACCCAGGTGCGCACGTACGCGCGGTCGGGGTCGAAGCGCTCGGCCTGCAGCACGGGGTTGAAGACCCGGAAGTACGGTGCGGCGTCCGCCCCCGAGCCGGCGACCCACTGCCAGCTCGCGGCGTTGCTCGCCTCGTCGGCGTCGACCAGGGTGTCCCAGAACCACTGCTCGCCGATGCGCCAGTCGATGAGCAGGTTCTTGGTCAGCAGGGAGGCCACGATCATGCGCACGCGGTTGTGCATCCAGCCGCTCGTCCAGAGCTGCCGCATGCCGGCGTCGACGATCGGGATGCCCGTGCGCCCGGTCTGCCAGGCGGCGAGCACCGCGGGGTCGGGCTCGCCCCACGGGAACGCGTCGAAGTCGCGGCGCACATTGACGGTCGCGATCGTCGGCTGGTGGAAGAGGATGCTGTACGAGAACTCGCGCCAGCCGATCTCGCTGAGGAACTTCGCGCGGTTCGCCGCCGCCTCGGGTGCGAGCGGCCCGTGCACGCGCGCCCAGACCTGGTGGGGGCTGAGCTCGCCGAAGCGCAGGTGCGGGCTGAGCCGGCTCGTGGCCTCGATGCCGGGCTCGTCGCGCCGGTGGTAGAGCGCCAGCCCGTGGTCGACGAAGTGCTCGAACCGATCGTCCGCTCCCCGCTCGCCCGGCGTCCACGCCGCGCGCAGTCCTGCGGCCCAGTCGGGGCGGGTCGGCAGCAGATCCCAGTCGTCGAGGGCCTCGCTCGCGGGCGCGATGCCGTCGAGCGACTCGGGCGACGGCAGCGGCGATCGTGGCTCACCCGCCGCGAGGCACGCGCGCCAGAACGGCGTGAACACCCGGTAGGGGTCGCCCGAGCCCGACGTGATCGTCCACGGCTCGTGCAGCAGCCCGCCCCCGAAGCTCTCGACCACGAGGCCGTCGGCACGCAGTCGCGACTTGAGCTGGGCATCCACGTCGCGCAGCGCGCCGTAGCGGCGGTTCCAGTAGACGGCACCCGCTCCCGTCTCGGCGACGAGCGCGGGGATGGCCTCGGCCGCCGCACCGCGCCGCAGGGTGAGCCGCGCCCCGATCGCGCTCAGCTCGTCGGAGAGCGCCGTGAGGCTGTGGTGCAGCCACCAGCGGCTTGCGCCGCCGAGGGCCCGCGCCCCGGGTGAGAGCTCGTCGAGCAGGTACACGACGATGACGGGCTCGGCGCGGGCGGCGGCGGCCGTGAGGGCGGGGTTGTCGGCGACGCGCAGGTCGTCGCGCAGCCACACGATGCTGGGGGAGGAAGCCATGACGCGAGGGTAGCCGCGGCGAGCCGCGAGAACCCTCAGCCGCCCTCCCGGGTCAGTCGCGCAGCCGCCGGCAGAGCTCGGTCAGCTGCTGCAGCTCGTCGGCATCGAGGCGCGAGCCCACCCGGCGGGCGATCGCGTCGGCGTGGATGACGGCGACGCGCTTGAACAGCTCGTAGCCCTCGGGCCGCAGGGCGACGATCGTGCCGCGCGCGTCGGTGGCGTCGGGCAGCTTGTCGACGAGGCCGCGGGCGGCGAGCCGGTCGATGAGGCGGCTGACGCTCGGCTGGCTCAGCAGCAGGTGGGGGATGAGGTCGCGGATGCGCATGCGGCGCTCGGGCGCGCGCGAGAGGTTGAACAGCACGTCGTACTCGGTGAACGAGATCTCGGTCGTCGGGAACTCGGCGTTCAGCTGACGCAGCACCGAGACCTGGGCGCGGAACAGCGCTTCCCATGCTCCGACCGCGATGGCCTTCTCCGTCATGCGCCAACTCTATGCGCGGGAATGGGTGCGTGTCGGCCTGCGACGCGGAATCCCCACGCGCCGGCCGTCACCCTCCGGGCATGCGAAGGGCCGGTCGCCGAGGCGGGCGACCGGCCCTCTTCCCTTGCACCGAGAGTGTCCTGCAATCACATTCCGCGTCTCCCGCCACAGCAAACGATCGACGCATGACGAATGTATAACGGAAAGGTAACGGTGTCTAGTTACCGAACCGTTATTTTTCGAGATTCGTCGCGGGATGCCCGGCGCGGGCCCGACCGCCCTAGAAGAAGTCGGGGCTCGGCGTCGACGCGTAGCGGATCGACACGTCGGCGTGCCGGTCGAAGCGGTAGCCGGCCCCGCGCACCGTGCGCACGATGTCTTCGTAGCCGCCGAGCTTCGAGCGCAGGCGCCGCACGTGCACGTCGATCGTGCGCTCGTTCGGCACGTCGTCGTCGCCCTCCGCGCCGTCGGCCCACAGCGAGGCGATGAGCTCGGCGCGCTCGATGGTGCGCCCCTCGCGCAGAACGAGGTACTGCAGCAGCTCGAATTCTTTGTAGGTGAGTGCGGCGGTGTCGCCATCGAGCAGCACGCGCTTGCGCGAGATGTCGATGACGACGCCCTCGGGGGCGGGCTCGGCCGCGGGAGCCTCGTCGCGCCGGTACCGGGCGAGCGCTGAGGGGTCGTGCAGGGCGAGCCGCACGATGTCGACGTCGCGCCCGCCCGCACCCGCGGGGGCGAGGGCGACGGCCGCGTGGGTCTCGGCGCCGGGGGCGAGCTCGCCCGTGAGGCGCTTGAGCTCGAGCACGAGGCGGCCGAGGTCGATGCCGGCCGCCGCGGCCTTGGCCTCGTCGAGGCCGACGTAGAGCACGAAGCCGCGCGCCTCGGTGCCCTCGGGCACGGCGCGCAGGCGCGGAGCGGTCGAGGCCGGCGGGGTCGGTGCGGCGGGGGCGGTGGTGGGGCGGGGGTCGAGCGTGGCGAGAGACATGGTCGAGACGCTTTCTGCGGAGTCGAACGGCTCATCGCCCGTGCGGGCGGCGCCGTTCGGAAGCTGTGTGTCGAGGGTGCGCGCGTCGGGAGCCGGAGCATCCGGCCCCGACGGAGGAGACCCCTGCTCGGTGCGATCAGACATCGTCAGGCGATGGATCGGCCGGTCAGCGGGGCTCGGACGGGCGGGTGGCCATTCAGGCGCACATTCGACAGCACACGTCAGCGCTCGACGGCATCATCATGCCGGCGGTCTCCGCAGCCTCGGGGGCGGTCAGGAGGTTCGCGGAGACGGTCATGCGGCTCAGTATCCCCGAGCGCCGCGCAGAGCGTCAAGTCGAGGCGGGCGGCGGTGCCGCGAGCGCGAACGCTCAGCCGACCGTGCCGTACAGCCGGTCGCCCGCGTCGCCGAGGCCGGGAACGATGTACCCCTTCTCATTGAGCTTCTCGTCGAGCGCGCCGAGCACGATCGTCACGTCGCGCCCCTCGGTGGCCTTCTCGATCATCGCGAGCCCCTCGGGGGCGCCGAGGATGCAGACGGCCGTGACGTCGTCGGCCCCGCGCTCGAACAGGAACTCGATGGCCGCCAGCAGCGAGCCGCCGGTCGCGAGCATGGGGTCGAGCACGAAGCACTGGCGGCCCTCGAGGTGGTCGGGCAGGCGCTCGGCGTAGACGCTCGGCTCGAGCGTGTCGTGGTCGCGCACCATGCCGAGGAAGCCGACCTCGGCGCTCGGCACGAGCTTGACCATGCCCTCGAGCATGCCCAGGCCCGCGCGCAGGATGGGCACGATGAGCGGGCGCGGTTCGCTGATGGCGAGGCCGACCGTCTCGGCGACGGGGGTCTGGATGGTGACCTCGTGCGTGCGCACGTGGCGCGTGGCCTCGTAGGCGAGCAGCGTGACGAGCTCCTCCGTGAGGGCACGGAACGTCGCCGAGGGGGTGCCCTGATCACGCAGCACGGTGAGCTTGTGGGTGATCAGGGGGTGGTCGGCAACGTGTACTCGCATAGGCTCAATCTAACGGAAGGGCGGGGCATGACGACGGTGTCCGACGGCGATCGCGCGGCCATGCGCGCCGCCCTCGACGAGGCACGGGGCGCGCTCGCCTCGGGCGACGTGCCGGTCGGCGCGGTCGTGCTCGACGCCGGGGGCGCCGTCATCGGCCGGGGCCGCAACGAGCGCGAGAAGCACCACGACCCGACCGCGCACGCCGAGGTCGTCGCGCTGCGGCAGGCGGCCGCCGCGACGGGCGACTGGCAGCTGAGCGGATGCTCGCTCGTCGTCACCCTCGAACCGTGCGTGCTCTGCGCGGGCGCCATCCTCGCCGCGCGCGTCGACCGCGTCGTCTTCGGGGCGTGGGACGCCAAGGCCGGAGCCGCGGGCAGCGTCGTCGACCTGCTGCGCGAGCGGCGCCTGCCCCACCGGGTGGCCGAGGTCGTCGGCGGGGTCGACGAGCAGGAGAGCGCATCCCTGCTCGAGGCGTTCTTCCGCGAGCGGCGCTAGCTCACCAGAAGACGGCGAGCGCCATGTTGACGAGCGCGAGCCCGCCCGCGGCGTGGAAGAACGGCAGCAGCTCGCGGCCGCCCCCGCCCTCGGTCTTGCGCTGCTTGAGGTAGCCGAGCAGCGCGGCCACGAAGATGATGATCGCGATGACGAGCTTGACCGTGATCTTCGCGTAGTCGATGTCGACGTCGCGCATCTCGGCGAGGCCGACGAGCACGAGACCGGTCACGAGCTGCGTGATCGCACCGCCGAAGACGACGGGGAAGGCGTACTGGCCCTTCCAGCGCAGCTGCATGAGGAACGGGCCGACGATGGCGGCCAGGCCGACGAAGTGAGCGACGATGAAGAACGAGCGGACCAGATCCATGGCTTCCACTGCGGGGGGCCTCCTTGCCGGGCGATGACCGCACGCGAGCGCGTGCTCTTGCACTCTAGCGAAGCGGGCGCCTCGCCCGGGAGCCTCAGTCGGCGCCGCGGATGACGAAGATGTCGGTGGGCGGATTCGCATCGCCGCGCGGCGCGGCGATCTCGGGCTCGAGCACGATGTCGACGGCATCCGGGGCGACGGCCCTGATGCCCGCACGCACCGCCTCGAGGATGGCGACGACGTCGCCGACGGGGGTGCTCGGGCCGAAGCCCAGTCGGGCCGTCACGATGTGGCCGCCGTCGGCCAGTTCGACCGCCCCGACCGCGCCCACGCTCTGCACGCCGGCCGTCGCCAGCAGCACCTCTCGGATCGCCGATGTCTGCATTCCTGCCTCCCTCGCGCGCCGTTCCCCCCGGATGATGGCTCGCGACCAACCTACACTCGTGGCATGAGCGCCTCCCTCCCCGCGATCGCGATCCTCGGCACCGGCTCGATGGGCGGCGCGATCCTGCGCGGCCTCCGGCAGCCCGGCGTCGCGGTCGACGGCCTGCGGGCGACCACGCGCTCCGACGCCTCGGCCGCGGCCCTGCGGGCGGAGGGCGTCGAGGCTCGCGGCACCGAGCACGACGCGGCAGCGAACCGATGGGCGGTGACGGATGCCCGGCTCGTGCTGCTGGGCGTCAAGCCCGCGCAGATCACGGCCCTGCTCGCCGAGGTGGGCCCGAGCCTGCACCCCGAGGCGCTCGTCGTGAGCGTCGCGGCGGGCATCACGACCGAGGCCATGCAGGCCGTCGTGCCCAACCCCGTCGTGCGCGCCATGCCCAACACGCCCGCGCTCATCGGCCGCGGGGTCACCGGGGTGAGCGGCGGGTCGCGCGCGAGCGCCGCGCACCTCGCGCTCGCCGACGACCTGTTCCGCACGGTCGGCACGGTCGTCGAGCTGCCCGAGGCGCAGATCGACGCGCTCTCGACCATCAGCGGCTCGGGCCCCGCCTACGTCTTCCTGCTCATCGAAGAGCTCACGCGTGCCGCCGAGGCGATGGGCTTCGAGCCCGACGTCGCGAGCCTGCTCGTGCAGCAGACCTTCAGCGGCGCGGCCCTGCTGCTTGAGGCGACGGGCGACGACCCGGCCGAGCTGCGCCGCCGCGTCACGAGCCCGAAGGGCACGACCGAGCGGGCGATCGCGGTGCTGCAGGATGCGCGGCTCGCCGACCTCTTCGAACGGGCCGCCCGTGCCGCGCAGGACCGCGCTCGGCAGCTGGCCGCCGGCGCCTGAGGCGCACCCGCTCTAGTTGTCGAGCGAGGCGAACCGGTCGATGTCGGCCTCGGTGCCCGACACGATGATGAGGTCGTGGTTCGACACCACCGTCTGCTCGGTCGCGTAGGTGAAGGGCTTGCCGGGACTCTTCACCCCGACGACGGTGATGTTGTACTTGCTGCGCACCTGCGACTCGGTGAGCGAGAGGCCGCGGATGGGCTTCGGCGGGTACATCTTGACGAGCACGAAGTCGTCGTCGAACTCGATGAAGTCGATCATGCGGCCCGAGACGAGGTGGGCGACGCGCTCGCCGGCTTCGGCCTCGGGATAGATCACGTGGTTGGCCCCGATGCGGGCGAGGATCTTGCCGTGCGACTGGCTGATGGCCTTCGACCAGATCTGCGGGATCTTGAGGTCGACGAGGTTCGCCGTGATGAGCACGCTCGACTCGATCGACGAGCCCGTGGCGACGACGGCGATGCTGAACTCGTCGGCGCCGATCTGGCGCAGGGCATCCAGCGATCGGGCGTCGGCCTGCACCGCGTGCGTGACGCGCTCGGCCCACTTCTGCACGAGGTTGGGGTCTTCGTCGACGGCGAGCACCTCGCGGCCGAGCCGCTGGAGCTGGCCGGCCGTGGCGGCGCCGAAGCGCCCGAGGCCGATGACGAGCACGGGAGCGTCGTGGCGGATTCTCTCAACCAACGATGGGCCTCTCTTCTGCCCGGCGGAACAGCTGCCGGCGCTGACTGGCGGCGAGGGCCGCGGCGAGGGTCACTGTACCAACGCGTCCCGCCCACATGGTGGCTGTACTTCGCGGCATCGGGCAGCTCGTTGCTCGTGAGCCCCGTCGAGAGCCCGCACGTCGCGAACGCCGAGATGACGTCGAACAACACGCGGTCGAGGGGCTCGTCAGTGAGCTGCAGGATGATGATCGACGACGTCGCGACGATCGTCGCGCCCCACAGCACGATGCTGACCGACAGGCGCAGCACGTCGTTCGGGATGCGGCGGTCGAAGGCCTCCATGTCGTCGACGCCGCGCGCTTCGGCGACGGCCGCGAAGAACAGCACGGCGAGCGTCGTCACCTTGATGCCGCCGGCGGTGGATGCCGAGCCGCCGCCGACGAACATGAGCATGTCGAGCACGAGCAGTGTCGAGCCGTTCATCTCGCCGATGTCGATCGTGCTGAGGCCCCCCGAGCGCGACATGATCGAGGTGAACATCGCCGTCATGGGCCGCGTCAGGCCGTCCTGCCCGCCGAGTGTCGCGCTGTTCGACCACTCGAGCAGGGCGATCGCGAGCCCGCCGACAGCGATGAGGATGACGGTCGTCAGGAGCGTGACGCGCGCGTGCAGGGTGAGGCGCGAGCGGAAGCGCAACCAGCGCCCGAGGGCGAAGATGACGGGGAAGCCGATGGCGCCGAGGAACACCGCGATCGAAAGCACCGAGAGCATCCACGGGTCGGAGGCGAAGCGCTCCATGCCCGGCGCGAAGGGCACGAACCCGGTGTTCGTGAAGGCCGAGAGCGAGAGGTAGAAGCCCTGCCAGATCGCCGTCCAGGGGTCGAAGCCCTCGATCAGCAGACGGGGCACGACGAGCGCGGTGATGACGAGCTCGATGACGATCGCGCTCGCCGCGACCGTGAACAGCAGCCCGCCGATCTCGCCGAGGCGCACGGCCTGCGACTCGGAGACGGGGCCGCCGTGGACGCGGGCGGCGTTCGTGTCGCTCGCCGCGATGAGCTTGGCACGCAGCCCGATGCGGCGCGCGACGACGAGGCCGAGGATGCTCGCCATCGTCAGCACGCCGATGCCGCCGATCTGCATCGCGAGGATGATGACGACGTTGCCGAAGGGAGACCAGTGCGTCGCCATGTCGACGGTCGTGAGGCCCGTGACGCAGATGGCCGAGACGGCCGTGAACACCGCGTCGGCGAGCGGGGTGCCGCCCGTGCCGCTTCCGGCGCGCGCGATCGGCAGGGTCAGCAGCAGCGTCGTGATGAGGATGAGGACTGTGAAGATGAGGATCGCGAACCGGGCGGGGGATGCCGTTGCCGATTCTCCGAGACCTGCCCACGCCCGCGCGAACGGGTTGGTGCGCTCGTCTCGACGGTTGCCGCGGATGCGGTTGCTCGTGGCCATCGACGCTCCTCACCGGCCCGCGGACCGCGTGCAATGGTACTCCCGGGCCGGGCTGACTAGCCTGGTGGCATGGCCGACATCTTCGACGTGATCGCCGACGCCACTCGTCGGGAACTGCTGCAGCACCTGCTCGATGCCTCGCTACGGGGTGACGGCGGCACGGGCGAGCTCAGCGTGGGCGAGCTCGTCGAGCGCATGGACGCCACCCAGCCGACCGTGTCGAAGCATCTCAAGGTGCTGCGCGACCACGGGCTCGTCACGGTGCGCGACGAGGGCCAGCACCGCTACTACGCGGTCGACCCCGCGCCGCTGGAGGATGTCGAGGACTGGATCATCCCCTTCCTCAGCGCCGACTTCGACCCCGCGGCCGACGGCTCGCCGGTGTTCGCCGCCTGGTCGGGCGCCGACGTCTCGGGAGCCGGCAGCACGGTCGGCCGCGTGGCCGCCGACGCGTCGCAC
>LNFD01000385.1 GCA_001464255.1 Actinomycetales bacterium Ga0077552
CCCGGCACCCGCGGCCAGAGGGCCGCGACGAGCGCCCCGAGCACGAACGCGCCGACGATGTTGATGAGCAGCGTGCTGAGCGCGAACTCGTCGAGGTCGTGCACGAGCGCGAGGTCGAGGCCCACGCGGAGGGACGTGCCGATGAGGCCCCCGATGAAGACCGCGAGCAGATCGCGCGGCGCGGCCCCCGCTCTGCCGCGCGCCTCGACCGTCACGAGCGCGAGCCTACCGGCGGCGTGCGCGGCGGGACCATCGACCCAGGGTGCCGCCGAGCGCTGCTCCGTACACTGAGCAGGTGACCGACGCCCTGCCTGCCCGCCGTCGACGCTGGCCGTGGATCGTCGGGGTCGTCGTCGCGGTGCTGCTCGCCGCGATCGCGGGCGTCGCGCTGCCCATCGTTCTGCACGAGCCGCAGGGCTCGTCGGGGCAGGGGCGCGGTGACGGCCACGGGCGACGACGGTCGCATCCGCATGCTCTCCGTGACGACCGAGGCGGGCGGCGCCCCCGACCTCGGGGCCGTCAAGGCCGGCGACCGCCTCGTCGTGACGGGCGCCGGGTACGACGGCGACCGCGGCCTGTACGTCGCGGTCTGCCGCGTGCCCGACGAGATCGACGGCAAGCCCGGCCCCTGCCTCGGGGGCGTGGGCTCGCAGGAGGTCGAGCAGTTCGAGGAGCGCGTCGTGCAGTGGGCGCCCTCGAACTGGATCAACGAGGCCTTCGCGTGGCGCCTCTTCGGCGCGCGCAGCTTCGACGACACCGCGACGGGGGCGTTCACCGCCTACGTCGAGGTTCCGGCCGTCGCCGACGAGAACGTCGACTGCTCGGTCGAGCCGTGCGGGCTCTACACGCGCAACGACCACACCGCCGCGGGCGACCGCGTGCAAGACCTGTACGTACCGCTGCGCTGGGCCGACTGAGCGCCCACCCCTCCGGTCGCCGATCGGGAGGCGCGGCCCCTTCCGCCCGCCTTCCACAACTTCGGAGTGGAAGCCGCGGGCCCAGAAGCGGCGCTCCCCTTCCGAAGTTGTGGAAGCGTGCGGCGACCGATTCGTCGGCCGCCTCGACAGGGCTCAGCCGAGCTTGCCGCCGATGTCGGCGCGCAGCCGCGACAGGCCCGCCTCGAGCTCGTCGATCAGCGAGGCGTCGACCGCTCCGCGCGCGGCGGCGCCGCGCAGCTCGGTGCGCAGGTCTTGCCGGAACTCGGCGAGCAGCACCTCGGCCCGCTGCACCTGCGCGCGGCTGTCCGACCGCGACTCGCTGATGGTCGAGTGCATCGAGGTGGTCGCCTCGCGCACGGCCTCGGATGCCGCGGCGCTCGCCGCTGTGCCCGCCGTGCCCGCCGCGGCCGTCGCCGCGGCCGCAGCCCGCGCCGCGGTGTCGCGCGCGCTCGCCGACGTGAAGCGGGCGTCGTCGCGGGCCTCGCGCGCGGCCGCCGCGAGCTCGGCGCGCAGGGTCGACATCGCCTCGCTGACCGACGATCGCACCTCGTCGGCCAGTCGCCGCACCGAGTCGCCGATGCCGTTCTCGATGCCCTCGAGCTCGTCGCGCCGGTCGTTCAGCTCGGCGCGCCCCGCCTCGGTGATCGCGTAGACCGTCTTGCGGCCATCCGACTGCTTCGTCACGAGGCCCTCGGCCTCGAGCTTCGCGAGCCGCGGGTAGATGGTTCCCGCGGAGGGCACGTAGGTGCCGCCGAATCGATCGCTCAGCGCCTGGATGATCTCGTAGCCGTGCATCGGCCGCTCATCGAGCACGAACAGCAGGTACAGCCGCAGGTGCCCGTGGCCGAAGACCGCGGGGCTCACGCCGATGCCTCGGAGGTCGACGCGGGCTCGGCCGCAGGAGCGGCGCCGGCTCGCTCGGTGTGCACGACCGAGACGTCGCCCGAGACCGAGTCGGCCCGCACCTCGGTGAACGAGCCGGCCAGTTGGCCGTAGCGCCCCGTGTACTTGCCCTTGACGCCGCTGATCTGCGCGTCGTCGAGCTGCAGGCGACCGGTGAGGGTCGAGATCGAGTACTGGGCGGGCCGGCCGGCGTCGAGCCGCACGGTGAGCTCGCCCGAGACGGTGCTGTTGCGCACGCGGTCGGGGGCTCCGTGCAGGTCGACGATGACGTCGGCCGAGACCCCGTCGCACGTGAAGTGCGAGATCTCGCCCGAGGCCGTGACGTCGCCGCTCACCGTCTGCACGCTGAGCTGGCCGCGGTGGGCGCGCACCGACACCTCGGCGCTGACGGCGTGCACGGAGACGTCGCCGACGAGGGCGTCGAGCACGATGTCGCCGTTCACCGTGTTGACCGAGGCGCTGCTGTGCAGGCCCGAGATGAGGCTCTCGGCCGAGACGACGTTGAAGTTGAGCACGATACTGCGCGGCACGAGGATGCTCACCTCCGCCCGCGCCTTGCCGCTGAACAGCCGGAAGTTGTCGAAGAAGGTGTCCCACCGCAGCTGCGGGTGGTCGACGACGAGCGTGTCGCCCTCGAGCGCGACCTTGAGGTCGCGGCCCGAGACGGCGTGCACCTCGACGCGGGCGCCGGGCTCGTCGTGGGCGACGATGTCGATCTGCCCGCCGATGAGCCCGACCTTGAGCGCGCGCACGAGCTCCAGATCGATGACGGTGGGTTCGGTGACGATCCAGGTCTGCTGGGCCATGCGGTGCTCCTCGCTCGCGCCAGGCGCGAACCTGCGCCGGGCATCCATGTCGCGATATATCGCGTTCTCGAGAAGTCACGATATATCGCGTCTTGTCCGAGCGCAAGCGTCGAATCGCGAGGCGCGCTTGACCTTGACGCTGCGTCAACCTCTACCGTGACAGGCATGCAGTGGTCCATCCAGCAGATCGCCCGGTTGTCGGGCACTACGAGCCGCACCCTGCGGCACTACGACGACCTCGGGCTGCTGCCTCCGACGAGCATCGGCGCCAACGGCTACCGGTACTACGACGAGGCGGCGCTGACGCGACTGCAGCGCATCCTGCTGCTGCGCGAGCTGGGGCTCGGGCTGCCCGCGATCGCCGAGGTGCTCGCCGGCCAGACCGATGACGCCGCGGCGCTCGAGGCGCACCTGCGCTGGCTCGAGCAGGAGCGCGATCGGGTCGACCGCCAGATCGCGAGCGTGACCACGACGATTCTCAAACTCGAAGGAGGGGAGCAACTGATGGCAGAAGAGATGCTCGACGGCTTCGACCACACCGTCTACAAAGACGAGGTCGAGCAGCGCTGGGGCGCCGAGGCCTACGCGACGAGCGACCGCTGGTGGCGAGGGCTCGGCGCCGATGGCCAGGCCGCGTTCCGGGCCGAGGCCGCCGCGATCGAGGCGGGGCTTCGGGATGCCCGCGCATCTGGCACGCCCGTCGACGACCCGGCGGTGCAGGGTCTCATCGCCCGGCACTACGCCTGGGTGCGCGCGGGCTGGGGCGGCTCAGCGCCGAGCGCGGAAGCGTACCTCGGGCTCGGCGACATGTACGTCGCCGATCCGCGCTTCGCGCAGAACTACGGCGGCCTCGACGGGGCCGAGTACGTGCGCGACGCGATGCGGGTCTACGCGGCGGCCGAGCTCGGCTGAGCGGCGTCCGGGGCCGTCGGACGCGACGGCTCCGGCACCCGCAGCCGCGGCAGCGTGACGCCCACCATGGGCCCGATGAGCAGAGCGAAGGCCACCGTGCCGAAGCCGACGGTGCCGCCGAGCAGCCAGCCGATCGCGAGCACCGTGAGCTCGACGCCCGTGCGCACCTTCCAGATCTTCCAGCCGAAGCGGGCGTGCGCGCCCGTCATGAGGCCGTCGCGGGGGCCGGGCCCGAAGCGGGCGCCGATGTAGAGGCCCGTCGCGATGGCGAGCAGGGCCAGGCCGCCGGCGAACATGAGCCACTGCGCCCACAGCCCCTCGGGGGTCGAGATGACGAGCATCGCGAGGTCGAGCACGGGCCCGATGAGCAGCACGTTGAGCACGGTGCCGATACCGGGCTTCTGCCGGATCGGGATCCACAGCAGCAGCACGACGGCGCCGATGAGCACGACGATGAGGCCGATCGACCAGCCCGTCTGCACCTCGAGGCCCTGCGCGAAGACCGTCCACGGGTCGAGGCCGACGTCGGCGCGGATGAGCAGCGCGACGGCGATCCCGTAGAAGAACAGCCCCAGGAGCAGCTGCCCCCAGCGGCGGACGAGGATGCGGCGCGGTGTCATGCGTTCATCATCCTGGCGAAATTGGACTGTCCACAAGATGCCAATCGCGGTACTCTGGCCGCATGGCGACACTCTCGGCACGGTCATTGGCCTCGCAACTCGGCGACTGGCGCCCCCGCGGCACCGAACCGCTCTACGAGGCCCTCGCCGACCGCATCCGCCTGCTCATCCTCGACGGGCGCATCACCCTCGGCACCCGGCTACCCGCCGAGCGGCTGCTGGCGGAGCACGAGTCGCTCAGCCGCACGACCGTCGCGAGCGCCTATGCGCGCCTGCGCGAGCTCGGCTACGCGCAGAGCGTGCGCGGCTCGGGCACCGTCGCGCGGCTGCCGCGCGGCTTCGCCGACGGTGTGCCGACCCTCGGCGAGACCGCCGGCCCCGGCATGCTCGACCTCTCGAAGGCGACGCTGCCGGCGATCCCCATCGTCGCCGAGGCCGCCCGCGAGGCCGCCGAGCTGCTGCCTGCGCACCTGCACGAGAGCGGCTTCGACCCCGTGGGGCTGCGGGTGCTGCGCCAGGCGATCGCCGATCGGTACACCGCGCGGGGTCTGCCGACCGAGGCCGACGAGATCATGATCACGCTCGGCGCGCAGCACGCCATCGCTCTCATCGCCCGCACGGTGCTCGCGCGCGGCGACCGCGCGCTCGTCGAAGCGCCGAGCTACCCGCACGCTGTCGAGGCGCTGCAGCTCGCGGGCGCGCGGATCGTCACCGTGCCCGTCACGACCGACGAGGGCTGGAACGAGGAGGTGCTCGAGCAGGTCATGCCCCGCACGGCTCCTGCACTCGCCTACCTCATGCCCGACTTCCACAACCCCACCGGCCGCACGATGCCCGAGGAGCAGCGCGCACGCCTGCACGCGCTCGCCGCCGCGCATGGCACCGTCCTTCTCATCGACGAGACGATGAGCGAGCTCGGCTTCGACCGCGCCGAGCAGCCCCCGCCCTTCGCCCTCGGTGCCGCCGAGCGGGGTGCGAGTGTCGTCACGGTCGGCTCGGTCGGCAAGAGCATCTGGGGCGGGGTGCGCCTCGGGTGGATCCGCGCGGACCGCGACCTCATCACGCGCCTCTCGCTCGCGCGCCTCGCCGGCGACCTCGGGTCGCCCGTGCTCGAGCAGCTCGTGCTGCTGCGCCTGCTCGACAGCTACGACCGGGTGCTGGATGCCCGGCGCGAGCAGCTGCGCGCCGGCCACGCGCTCATGCTCACCGAGCTGCAGCAGCGCTTCCCCACCTGGTCGGTGCCGCACGTCGACGGCGGACTGAGCCTGTGGGTGAACCTCGGCACGCCGGTGAGCTCGCAGCTCGCCCTCGCCGCCCGCGCCGAAGGGCTGCTCGTCGGCGCCGGGCCGCGCTTCGGCCTCGACGGCGCCTTCGAGCGCTTCGTGCGCCTACCCTTCTGCCACCCGGCGGAGGTGACGATCCCGGCCCTCGACCTGCTGCAGCGCGCGTGGCACCGCGTGGGAACGCGCGAGCCGATCGCGGCCTCGGAGGAGCTGCTCGCGGCGGTCGTGTAGCGTGAGCGGCGCATCCTGACCGATCGGTCTGATTCGGGGTGCGCGCTCACCGCTCTCAGCGGGCGCTGGGATGCTGACCCGCGCATCGTCGCGCACCGACCCTGCCCTCACAGCCGCCTCGGGCCTCGTCGCCCGCCGTATGACCGGAGTACCCGTGCACCTCCTCTCGGTGTTCAGCCTGCGCAACCGTGCGCTCATCGCTCTGGTCACGATCGTCGTGGGCCTCTTCGGAGGCATCGCGCTGACGACGCTCAAGCAAGAGCTCATCCCCTCGGTGGCCTTCCCGCAGGTCATCATCATCACGCAGTACCCGGGCGCCGCCCCCGAGATCGTCGAGCAAGACGTCTCGACGCCCATCGAGACCGCGGTGCAGGGCATCGCGGGCCTCGACGGGTCGAACGCGACCTCGAGCACCGGCTTCTCGATCGTCTCGGCGAGCTTCGCCTTCGGCACCGACCTCGTGCGCACCGAGCAGCGCGTGCAGCTCGCCATCAACCGCCTCGACCTGCCGAACGACGTCGAGCCGCGCGTGCTCACCGGCTCGATCGACGACTTCCCGATCCTGCAGGTCGCCGTCACGAGCGATCTGACGCCCGGCGAGCTGGAGGCGGCGCTCGAATCGCAGGCCGTCACCGACCTCACCGACCTCGAGGGGGTGCGCGAGGTCTCGATCCAGGGCGCCGTCGGCGAGCGTGTCACCATCACGCCCGACAAGGAGGAGCTGTTCGCGCGCGGCCTCACCACGGCCGACATCACCGACGCGCTCGACGCCTACGGCGTGCTGCTGCCGGCGGGCGTCATCACCGAGGACGGCTTCGAGCTGCCCGTCATCTCGGGTGTGCGCATCACCGCGGCTGACGAGCTCGCGGCCCTCCCGTTGCTGAGCGCCGAGGTCGCGGGCACCACGATCGCCGACGTCGCGACCGTCGAGGTCGAGAACGACCCCATCTCGGGCTACTCGCGCGTCAACGGCGAGCCGGCGCTGACGCTCGCCATCACGAAGACGCCCGCCGGCAACACGGTCGAGGTCTCGCGCGCCGTGCAGGAGGCCCTGCCCGCCCTCGCCACGGCCATCGGAGCGGGCACCGAGTTCACCGTCGTCTTCGATCAGGCGCCGTTCATCGAGAAGTCGATCGAGGCGCTCGCGACCGAGGGCCTGCTCGGCCTCGCCTTCGCCGTCATCGTCATCCTCGTCTTCCTGCTCTCGGTGCGCTCGACGCTCATCACGGCGATCTCGATCCCCACCTCGGTGCTGCTCACCTTCATCGGCATGCAGGTCTCCGGGTACACCCTCAACATCCTGACCCTCGGCGCCATCACGATCGCCGTCGGCCGCGTCGTCGACGACTCGATCGTCGTGGTCGAGAACATCAAGCGCCACCTCGCCCTCGGTGAGGAGAAGACCCAGGCGATCCTCATCGGCGTCAAGGAGGTCGCGGGCGCGATCACCGCCGCGACGGCGACGACGATCGCCGTCTTCCTGCCCGTCGCCCTCGTCGGCGACATCACCGGCGAGCTGTTCCGACCGTTCGCGCTCACCACGGCGATCGCCCTCGCCGCCTCGCTCTTCGTATCGCTCACGATCGTGCCCGTGCTGTCGTACTGGTTCTTGCGGGCGCCGAAGCCGGGCCGCCGGGCCGCCCAGAGCGAGACCGAGAGCACGGGCCGCCCCCTCAGTCTCGAAGAGGAGTCGGCACGGCCCACGGTCCTGCAGCGCGGCTACCGCCCCGTCATCACCTGGACCCTCAAGCGGCCCATCGCGACGCTCATGCTCGCGGTGCTCGTGCTCGGCGGCACCGGGTTCCTCGCCACGGGGCTGCAGACCAACTTCATCGGCAACTCGGGTCAGAACACCCTGACGGTGTCGCAGACGCTGCCCAACGGCTCGAGCCTCGACGAGCTCGACGCGGCCGCGACGGTCGTCGAGAGCGAGCTGCTCGAGATCGACGGCATCGAGACCGTGCAGGCCTCGATCGGCTCGGGCACCGGCACGCTCGCCGCCATCTTCGGCGGCGGCGACATCACCTTCTCGCTCACGACCGACGAGTCGTTCGATCAGACCGAGCTGCAGCAGACCGTGCGCGACGCGCTCGAGGGCCTCGACGGGGTCGGCGAGCTCAGCGTGCAGTCGCAGCAGGGCCCGGGCTTCGGTGGCAGCGACATCGAGATCGACCTCACGGCGACGAGCCGCGACGACCTCGACGCGGCCACGCAAGAGCTGCTCGAGACCATGCGCGGCCTCGACGTCACGGCCGAGGCGACGAGCAACCTCTCCGACACCCAGCCCTACATCGCCATCGAGGTCGATCGCGTCCGTGCGGCCGAGCTGGGCCTGAGCGAGATCGCGGTCGGCGGCATCGTCACGGCGGCCATGTTCCCGGCGTCGGTGGGCACCGTCGTCATCGACGACCGCACGCTGTCGATCTTCCTGCGCGATACGGATGCCCCCGTCACGGTCGACGAGCTGCGTGCGTTCAGCATCCCGACCGCGATCGGGCCGCAGCCGCTGGAGGAGCTCGCCACCATCGAGCAGGTCGACGGCCCCGCGAGCATCACGACGGTGCGCGGCGTGCGCAGCGCGACGATCACCGTCACCCCCTCGGTGCAAGACATCGGGGCGGCGACCGCCGCGGTGCAGGAGGCCGTCGACGCCGCCGACCTGCCCGCGGGTGTGCAGGCCAGCCTGGGTGGGGTCGCCTCGCAGCAGGCCGACGCGTTCAGCCAGCTCGGCCTCGCGCTGCTCGCGGCCATCCTGATCGTCTACGTCATCATGGTCGCGACCTTCAAGAGCCTGCGGCAGCCGCTGCTGCTGCTCATCTCCATCCCGTTCGCGGCGACCGGCGCGATCGCGCTGCAGCTCATCGCCGACATCCCGCTCGGGGTGCCCTCGCTCATCGGCGTGCTCATGCTCATCGGCATCGTCGTGACGAACGCGATCATGCTCATCGACCTCGTGAACCAGTACCGCGAGCGGGGCCTGTCGGTCTACAGCGCGCTCGTCGAGGGCTCGTCGCGTCGTCTGCGGCCGATCCTCATGACGGCCGCGGCCACGATCTTCGCGCTCGTGCCGCTCGCCATCGGCGTCACCGGCAGCGGCGGGTTCATCTCGCAGCCGCTCGCGATCGTCGTCATCGGCGGCCTGATCTCGTCGACCCTGCTGACGCTCGTCGTGCTGCCGGCGCTGTACTACGTCGTCGAGGGCGCGAAGGAGCGGCGCGAGGAGCGCCGGGCCAAGAAGGCGGCTGCCGCGGCGGTCTAGCCGCTGCGGCGGCGTACCGCGCGCGGTCGGGCACTTGCTAGCGTGAGCACACCCCCGACCGAAAGCGATTCGCCATGACCGCTCCCGCCCCCGCCGACCTGCCTGCCGCGACCGTCTCCCCGGGCGTCTTCACGACGACCACGGTGCAGCTGGCGCCGTACCGCATCCAGTGGCTCGCGCGCCTCATGTACGGCAACGCCTTCGAGATCGTCGTCATCGCGGTCATCATCGCGAACGCCACGGCCCTCGCCATCCTCACCTACGACGACGTCGCGCCGGGCGTCGCGGCCGTCGCCACGGCGATCGACCGCGCGGCCCTCGTGTTCTACACGGTCGAGGTCGTGCTGCGCATCATCTCGTACGGGCGCAAGCCGTGGATGTTCTTCCGCAACCCCTGGAACGTCTTCGACTTCCTCATCGTCGTGCTCATCCCGTTCCTCGACGGCGGCACCGTCATCTTCCGGCTCGTGCGCCTGCTGCGCATCCTGCGCATCTTCCGCTTCCTCCCCGAGGCGCGCATCCTCATGCTCTCGATGATCAAGTCGGTCGCGCCGCTCGCGAGCCTCGGCGTGCTCATCGGCTTCCTCATGTTCATCTACGCCATGGCCGTGCCCGAGCGCTGGGGCGACATCGGCACCGCGATGGTCACGCTCACGGTCATGCTCACGCTCGAGAACTTCCCCGACTCCTTCCTCGGCGGGCTCGAGGTCACGCCGTGGGCGCTGCTCTACTTCTTGAGCTACATGTTCTTCATCGTGTTCACGGTGCTCAACATCCTCATCGGCATCGTCATCACGGCGATGGACCAGGCGCGCGAGGAGGTCACGGCCGACCGCGCGAAGGAGGGGCTGCCGACGGCGACCGGCACGATCCACGTGCCGGCATCGGCCCGGGAGGGGCGCACCGCGCACGCCGAGCTCGACGAGCTGAGCGCCGAGCTCGACGGCGTCGAGCGCGCGGGCCGGGCATCCCCCGACCACATCCGCCGGCTGCGCGAGGAGATCGCCCGCCTGCGGGCGTGAGCCCGGGCGCCGACTAGGCCAGCGGCTTCTCCATGCACACGCTGAACTCGTCGCCCACGTACGGCCCGAAGTTCTCGATGTGCGCGTAGCCGCGCCGCTCGTAGAGCGCGATGGCGGCGAGCTGCTTCGGGCCGGTCTCCAACTGCAGGGTGCGGATGCCCTGCGCGCGCGCGGCCGCCTCGAGAGCATCCATCACCGCCGTCGCGACGCCCTGGCCGCGCCCGGCCTCGTCGACGTAGAGGCGCTTGAGCTCGCCCGTGGTGTCGCCCCGATCGACCAGTGCGGCCATACCGAGGGCGCGCCCGTCGACATCGCGCGCGACGAACACGGTGACGCCCTCGGCGCGCAGCTCGTCGAGGTCGAGCATGTAGCAACTGTCGGCCGGGTAGAGGCTCAGCGCGTAGGCGTCGCCGGCGTGCAGCATGGCCTCGATCTCGGGCTGGCGGGGGTCTTCGACGGTCACGATGGTCACGATGCGCCCAGAATAGGGCAGGCTCGAGCGTCGTCGGGTACCCTGGAGAGTCGGCTGGAGGCGGGCGGGGTTTCTCGCCAGTGCATTGTGTGCGCCTCAGGGCCGGTACTCCCCGTCGATCGACGGTCGGAGATCACCTCGAGATGTGACGGCCCCCAGCCAGCGACTGCCTGGGATCACGGCGCGCGTGCGCCGACGATGCTTCTTGCGTTACCCCAGAAAGAACCATGCCTCAGAACAACAAGGGCGGCGCTGCGCGCGCCGGCCAGAACCCCCGCTTCTCCGCACCGCGAACGGGCGCTCCTCGCGCCGCGGCGCCCGGATCGCGCAGCCCCAAGCACCGCGGCTACCGCCCCGACGAGGCCGCCGCGCCCGAGAAGAAGGCTCGCTGGAGCCGCGACGAGCGCGTCGACCGCGGCCACGCGCCCGAGCGCGCGCGCCCCGAGCGCGACGACCGGGCCGAGCGTCCGGCGCGCGACGACCGTGCGGGCCGCCCCGCGCGCGACGAGCGCGCTCCGCGCTCGTTCGATCGGGATGCGCGTCCCGCGCGCTCGTTCGACCGCGACGACCGCGCCCCGCGCTCGTTCGACCGCACCGCGCGCCCGCAGCGTGACGACCGTGCCGGCCGCCCGTCTCGCGACGACCGTGCTGCGCGCCCGGCTCGCGACGACCGCTACAGCAACGACCGCGGGTTCCGCGCCGCGGCGACCGGCGGCCGCCCGGCCCGCCCCGCTCGCGACGGTGACACCCGCGACGGTGCCGCCCGCACGGGCAGCGGCCGCGCCACCCACCGCCCCGACTGGCGCCCCCAGACCGGCGCCGCGAGCACCGGCCGACCGACGCGCTCGTTCGATCGCGACGCGCGTCCGGCGCGTGACGACCGTGCCCCTCGCTCGTTCGACCGCGACGCGCGACCTGCTCGGTCGTTCGACCGTGATGATCGTGCTCCTCGGTCGTTCGATCGCGACGCCCGCCCTGCCCGCTCGTTCGACCGCGATGCTCGTCCCGCCCGCTCGTTCGACCGTGATGCTCGTCCCGCGCGCTCTTTCGATCGCGACGAGCGCCCGACCGAGCGCCGCGAGTCGAGCTTCTACCCGAGCCGCGACGCGAAGGCCGCCAAGGTCGACGACGTCGTGCTCGAGCGCCTGACGGCCGACGCCGTGCTCGCGACCGACGTCGAGGGCGTCACCTTCGCCGACCTCGGTCTCGGTGCGAACATCGTGCGCGAGCTCGAGGAGCAGGGCGCGAGCTCGCCGTTCCCGATCCAGGCGGCGACGATCCCCGACGTGCTCGCGGGCAAAGACGTGCTCGGTCGCGGCCGCACCGGGTCGGGCAAGACCATCGCCTTCGGGGCTCCCCTGGTCGAGCGGCTGATGGAGAACGGCGGCGGCAAGAAGCGTCAGATGGGCCGCGCGCCCCGCGCGCTCATCCTGGCCCCGACGCGCGAGCTCGCCCTGCAGATCGACCGCACGGTGCAGCCGATCGCCCGCAGCGTCGGGCTCTTCACGACGCAGATCTACGGCGGCGTGCCGCAGGGCCGCCAGGTGGGGGCGCTGCAGCGCGGCGTCGACATCATCATCGGCACCCCCGGTCGCATCGAAGACCTCATCGAGCAGGGTCGCCTCGACCTCAGCCAGATCGAGATCGTCGTGCTCGACGAGGCCGACCACATGTGCGAGCTCGGGTTCCTCGAGCCCGTGCAGCGCATCATCCGCCGCACGCGGCCGAACGGGCAGCGCGCGAGCCTCGTCAGCGAGTTCCTGCACGAGCCCGCCGTCTACGAGGTCGCGGGGGAGGACCAGGAGTCGTCGACGATCGACCACAAGGTGCTGCTCGTCGACCAGCGCGAGAAGCGCGGCATCATCGAGCAGCTCGCGGCCGGCGACGGCAAGACGCTCATCTTCGCGCGCACCCGCGCGTTCGCGGAGGAGCTCGCCGACCAGCTCGACGACGCCGGCATTCCGGCCGTCAGCCTGCACGGCGACCTCAACCAGGCCCGCCGCACGCGCAACCTCGAGAAGCTCACGAGCGGTCGGGTGAACGTACTGGTGGCGACCGATGTCGCGGCGCGGGGCATCCACGTCGACGACATCTCGCTCGTCATCCAGGCCGACGCGCCCGACGAGTACAAGACGTACCTGCACCGCTCGGGCCGCACGGGCCGCGCGGGCAAGGTCGGCACCGTGGTCACGCTCATCACGCGCCCGCGCGCCCGCCGTTTCGGCGAGCTGCTCGAGCGCGCCGAGATCGAGGCCGAGACCACCGAGGTGCGCGTCGGCGACGCCTTCCTCGACCGCCTCGCCGCCCTCTAGCTCCTCACCGCGAAGGTCGTCCTTCGTGGCATGAGTCGTGACACGTCTCTCGTCTCGGGGCTCGTGGATGCTCGGCTCAGGCCGCCGCGAGCATCGCGCTCGCCGCGAGCGCGAGAGCGAGCCCGACCCACTGCAGCCGCGCGATGCGCTCGCGCAGCACGAGCGCCGCGAGCAGGATCGTGCCGGCCGGGTAGAGCGCCGTGAGCACCGAGACGATCGTCAGGTCGCCGACCCGCAGGCCGACGAGCACGACGACGTTGGCGAGTGCGTCGAGCACTCCGCAGCCGACGGCGAGCCAGAATCCGCCGCGCCAGCCGCCGCGCAGGGCCGCCGCGCTCGCGCGCAGCAGCCCGTCGCGCGCGGGCGCCGCGGTGGCCTCGGCCCCGAGGGCGTGCGGGGCGCCGTGGGTTCCGTCGATCACCGTGAGCGGAGCATCCGCGGCCCGCACGTGACGCCGGCCCGCGATCACCGCGAGCACGACGATGAGCGTGATCATGATCGTGGCGTTGACCGTGCGGTTGGCGACGAGCGGCACGAGCCCGCTGTCGTCGGGCGTCTGGTCGACGAGGATGTAGAAGGCGCCGATGAGCACGCCCGAGACGGTCGCCATGAGCAGCCCGGGGAGCGTGGGGCGCACGGCCTCCTTCGCGGGCACGAAGCCCACGAGCACGACGGCCACGAGGGCGAGCGCGAAGGCCGGGTAGGCGATCGTGCCGAGCTCGGCGCCGGTCACGAGGCCCCACGTCAGCGGCACGATCGCCGACGTCACGGCCGTGAGGGGCGACAGGATGCTCATGGGCCCGATCGCGAGGCACGCGTACAGCAGCGCGATGGCGGCAGCGCCCGTGACGCCCGAGATTCCGCCCCAGAGCACGGCCTCGGGCGACCAGCGGCCGGGCACGATGAGGGTGCCGACGACGAGCAGCACGACGCCCGAGAGCGCCCCGAGGGCGGTCACGCGCAGGGCCGAGATGCGGCGCGCGGCGAGACCGCCGAAGAAGTCGGCGGCGCCGTAGACGAGGGCGCCGGCGAGCCCGAGAACCACCGTGAGCACGTCGTGCACCTCCCTCCGCGATTCTGTCAGGTCGGGAATGCTCCTGTGAGCCGCCCGGTTGTCGTCTCGAGGGCGGCCGCGACGTCACAATGCCTCGCGGCATGCCGCCCGCCCGTACGCTGGAACCCGGCTCGCCCGTTGCACTCACCGAGGAGACACTCATGGCCCGCATCTACTCCGACATCACGCAGGTGTTCGGCAACACCCCGCTCGTCACGCTGCGGAAGGTCACCGACGGCGCGGGCGCGACCGTGCTCGCGAAGCTCGAGTTCTACAACCCCTCGGCGAGCGTGAAAGACCGCCTCGGCTTCGCCATCGTCGAGGCCGCCGAGAAGAGCGGCGAGCTGAAGCCCGGCGGCACGATCGTCGAGGCCACGACCGGCAACACGGGCATCGCCCTCGCCATGATCGGCGCGGCGCGGGGCTACACGACCGTGCTCACGATGCCCGAGACCATGAGCAACGAGCGCAAGATGCTGCTGCGCGCCTACGGCGCCGAGCTCGTGCTCACTCCCGGCAGCGAGGGCATGAAGGGCGCCGTCGCGGCCGCTGAGGCGATCGCCGCCGAGCGGCCCGGCTCGGTGCTCGCGCGCCAGTTCGAGAACGAGGCGAACGCCGAGATCCACCGCCGCACGACCGGCCCCGAGGTGTGGAACGACACCGATGGCGCGGTCGACATCTTCGTGTCGGGCGTCGGCACCGGCGGCACCCTCACGGGCACCGGGCAGTACCTCAAGCAGCAGAAGCCCGGCGTGCAGGTCGTCGCGGTCGAGCCGGAGGAGAGCCCCATCCTGAACGGCGGCGCCCCCGGCCCCCACAAGATCGCCGGCATCGGCGCCAACTTCGTGCCCGCCGTGCTCGACCGCGAGGTCTACGACGAGGTCATCGACGTGAACATCGAGCAGGCTGTCGCCATGGCCCGCCGCCTCTCGGCCGAGGAGGGCATCCTCGCCGGCATCTCCTCGGGCGCCACGGTGCACGCGGCCGTGCAGCTCGCGAAGCGCCCCGAGAACGCCGGCAAGACGATCGTCGTCATCGTGGCGAGCTACGGCGAGCGCTACCTCTCGAGCGTGCTCTACGACGACCTGCGCGCGTAGATGGGCGTTCGGGAGGACATCCGCACCGCCCGATTGCGCGACCCGGCCGCGCGCTCGGGCCTCGAGGTGTTCCTCACCTCGGTGGGCCTGCACGCGGTGTGGTGGCATCGCATCGCGAGCTGGCTGTGGCGGCACGGGTTCAAGCTGCTCGGCCGCATGGTCGCGCAGGGCGCGCGCTGGTGGACGGGCATCGAGATCCACCCCGGTGCGCGCATCGGCAAGCGCCTCTTCATCGACCACGGCATGGGCGTCGTCATCGGCGAGACGGCCGAGATCGGCGACGACGTCATGCTGTACCACGGCGTCACGCTCGGTGGCCGCACCCTCGACAAGGGCAAGCGGCACCCCACGGTCGGCAATGGCGTGCTCATCGGGGCCAACGCGACGGTGCTCGGGCCCATCACGATCGGCGACCGCTCGCAGATCGGCGCGCTCGCCCTGGTGACGAAGGATGTTCCGGCCGACTCGGTCGCGACCGGCATCCCCGCGACCTCCCGCCCCCTCGATCGCGGCGCGCGCGGCACGGGCGCCGACGGCTTCGTCGTCGACCCGGCCATCCACATCTGATGTCCGCCCGCGGCCGCATCGCCTCCCTGCTGCCGCGGTGCGCCGACTACGCCATGCTGCGGCGCACGTGGAAGGGCGACCTGATCGCGGGCCTCACGGTCGGCATCGTGGCGCTGCCGCTCGCGCTGGCGTTCGGTGTCAGTTCGGGCGCGGGGGCCGAGGCGGGCCTCATCACGGCTATCGTCGCCGGGCTCGTCGCGGCCGTCTTCGGCGGCTCGAACATCCAAGTCTCGGGCCCCACCGGGGCGATGGTCGTCGTACTCGGGCCGATCGTCGCAGCGCAGGGCGCGGGAGTCGTCGCGCTCGTGACGATCATGGCCGGCATTCTCGTGCTCATCGCCGCGGTGCTGCGGCTCGGCCGAGCGGTCGCGGTCATCCCCTGGCCGGTGATCGAGGGCTTCACGCTCGGCATCGCCGTCATCATCTTCCTGCAGCAGGTTCCCGCCGCGCTCGGCGCCCCCGCGGGCCCGAGCACCAACTCGCTCGTCGCCGCCGTGCAGACCATCGTGGCCACCGACTGGGCGGCCGCGCTCGTGCCGCTCGCGCTCGTCGCCGGGGTCGCCGTCATCATGGTGCTCGCGCCGCTCGTGCGGCCGTGGGTGCCGGGCTCGATCATCGCGATCGTCGTCGTCACGGTTGCCGCTGCATGGCTGTCACTGCCGGTCGAGACCATCGGCACGCTGCCCGCCGCCCTGCCCGCGCCCGCTCTGCCGAGCCTGTCGGGGGTGGATGTCGCGGCGCTCCTCATCCCCGCCGCGACGATCGCGGCGCTCGCCGCCATCGAGTCCCTGCTCTCGGCGCGCGTCGGCGCGACGCTCGCCGACACGGGCCGCCTCGACCCCGACCGCGAGCTCGTCGGGCAGGGGCTCGCCTCCGTCGCCTCGGGGCTCTTCGGCGGCATGCCTGCCACGGGGGCCATCGCTCGCACGGCTGTGAACGTGCGAGCCGGGGGGCGGTCGCGGCTCGCGGCGATCATCCACGCGATCGTGCTCGTGGGCGTCGTGTACCTCGCCAGCACGATCGTCGCGACCATCCCGCTCGCCGCGCTCTCGGGCGTTCTCATGGTCACCGCCGTGCGCATGGTCTCGGTGCCGACCGTGCGCCGCATCGTCACGGCGACGCGGTCGGATGCCCTCATCTTCGTCGCCACCGCCGTCGTCACGATCGCGTTCGACCTCATCATCGCGGTCGGCATCGGCATCCTCGCCGCCGGGGTCATCGCCTTGCGCACGCTCGCCGCCTCGAGCGGCGTGCACCGCGAGCCGCTGCCCGGCGAGCCCCAGCCGGGTGACGAGCGCATCGCCCTCTTCCGCCTCGACGGCGCCCTGTTCTTCGGCGCGGCCGAGCGGCTCACCGACGTCATCAGCGAGACCGCGGGAGCGAGCGTCGTCATCGTGCGCCTCTCGCAGTTGCGCGACCTCGACGCCACGGGAGCGCGCGTCGTCGTCGAGCTCATCGAGGGGCTCGAGCGGCGCGGCATCACCGTCATCATCAAGGGCATCCAAGAACGCCACCTGCGGCTCGCGACGCGCGTGGGCGTCGTCGGGGCACTGCGGCACCCGAACCACCTCGTCGCCTCCCTCGACGACGCGGTCGCCCACGCGCGTTCGCACATCGCGCGCGAGCAGGCGGCGGGCGCGGTCGGCCCTGCCGACTAACCTGGGGCGAGTGACCACGACCGCGACCACGCCCCAGCAGGTGCTCGAGTCGGTCTTCGGCTACCCGGCCTTCCGCGGCGAGCAGCAGGCCATCATCGAGCACGTGGTCGGCGGCGGCGACGCCCTCGTGCTCATGCCCACGGGCGGCGGCAAGAGCCTCTGCTACCAGATCCCCGCGCTCGTGCGCGAGGGCGTCGGCGTCGTCATCTCGCCGCTCATCGCCCTCATGAAAGATCAGGTGGATGCCCTCGAGGCGGTCGGCGTGCGCGCCGCGTTCCTCAACTCGACCCAGGGGCCCGACGAGCGCCGGGCCGTCGAGGCCGCCCTGCTCGCGGGCGAGGTCGACCTGCTCTACATGGCGCCCGAGCGCGTGACGGTGCCGTCGACGGCCGAGCTGCTCGACCGAATCCGCGTCTCGCTCTTCGCCATCGATGAGGCGCACTGCGTCTCGCAGTGGGGCCACGACTTCCGGCCCGACTACCTCGCGCTGTCGCTGCTGCACGAGCGCTGGCCGAGCATCCCGCGCATCGCCCTCACGGCGACGGCCACGGCCGAGACGGCGACCGAGATCGTGCAGCGGCTCGATCTCGGGCAGGCCCGGCGCTTCGTGGCGAGCTTCGACCGCCCCAATATCCAGTACCGTATCGAGCCGAAGAACCAGCCTGTGCAGCAGCTGCTGCAGCTCATCCGCACCGAGCACCCCGGCGACGCGGGCATCGTCTACTGCCTCTCGCGGGCATCCGTCGAGAAGACGGCGATCGCGCTCGCCGAGCACGGCATCCCCGCGCTTCCGTACCACGCGGGTCTCGACGCGGCCACGCGCTCGAACCACCAGTCGCGATTCCTGCGCGAGGAGGGCATCGTCATGGTCGCGACGATCGCCTTCGGCATGGGCATCGACAAGCCCGACGTGCGCTTCGTCGCCCACCTCGACCTGCCCAAGAGCGTCGAGGGCTACTACCAAGAGACGGGGCGTGCGGGCCGCGACGGCCTGCCCGCCACGGCGTGGCTCGCGTACGGCCTGCAAGACGTCGTGCAGCAGCGCCAGATGATCGACCGCAGCGAGGGCACGCCGGCCTACAAGCGCCGCATGAGCCAGCTGCTGGATGCGATGCTCGCGCTGTGCGAGACCGTCGAGTGCCGACGGGTGCAGCTGCTGGCGTACTTCGGCCAGAGCTCGACCGCCTGCGGCAACTGCGACACGTGCCTCGCGCCGCCCGAGAGCTGGGACGGCACGGTGCCCGCGCAGAAGCTGCTCTCGACGATCGTGCGGCTCGAGCGCGAGCGGCGCCAGCGCTACGGCGCGGGGCAGCTCATCGACATCCTCATCGGCAAGCGCACGCCGCGCGTCGAGCAGCTCGGGCACGCCGACCTCGCGACGTTCGGCATCGGCACCGAGCTCGGCGATCAGGAGTGGCGCGGCGTCGTGCGCCAGCTGCTCGCCCAGGGGCTGCTCGCCGTGCACGGCGACGGCTACGGCACCCTCGTGCTCACGGAGGCGAGCGCGGCGGTGCTGAGTGGCACGCGCGAGGTGCGACTGCGGCGCGAGGTCGCCCGCCCGACCCGCTCCGCCAAACGCTCCGCGCCCTCCGACCTGCCGGCGGCCGCCGCGCCCCTGTTCGAGCGGCTCCGCGCCTGGCGCGCGGGGACGGCGCGCGAGCTCGGCGCCCCCGCCTACGTCGTGTTCGCCGACGCCACCCTGCGCGGCATCGCGCTCACGACGCCGACGACGCTCGACGAGCTCTCGACAGTGAGCGGCGTCGGCGCGGCGAAGCTCGAGAAGTTCGGGGATGCGGTGCTCGCGATCGTGCGCGGCGACGAGCCGCCCGCGCTCGCGACGAGTGCCTCCGCGACGGTGGTCACCCCGACGAGCCCACCCGTCGCCCCCGCGCACTCCTCGTACATTCCCGACGAAGAGATTCCCTACGACGACATTCCCCCAGAGGAATGGGACCTCTGACACGATAGGGCGGTGCTGACCTTCCTCGCCCGGGCCCTCCTCGGCCCCATCGCGCGAGTCGTCTGGCGGCCCACCATCATCGGTCGTGCCAACATGCCCGCCGAGGGTGCCGTGGTCGTCGCGAGCAACCACCTCTCGTTCATCGACAGCATCGTCATCAGCCTGCTCGCCCGTCGCCCCGTCAGCTTTCTCGCGAAAGAGGAGTACTTCACCGGGAAGGGCCTGAAGGGCGCCATCTCGCGCGGCTTCTTCTCGGGCGTCGGAGCGATTCCGGTCAAGCGCGGCGCCGGCCAGGCGGCTCAAGATGCTCTCGATGCGGGCCTCGCCAAGTTGCAGGCGGGCCAGGCCTTCTCGATCTACCCCGAAGGAACCCGCTCGCGCGACGGGCGGCTCTACCGCGGCAAGACGGGTGTCGCGTGGCTCGCCCTCACGGCCGGGGCTCCCGTCGTGCCCGTCGCTCTCACGGGGACGCAGAACCTGCAGCCGGTGGGCTCGAAGCGTGTGCGTCTCGCGCGTGTGACGATCGAGTTCGGTGCGCCGATGGACATCAGCGCGTTCGGTCCGGCGTCGTCGGGCCGCGCGCGGCGGCACGCGACCGATGCGATCATGGCGCGCATCCAGAGCATGTCGGGTCAGGAATACGTCGACCAGTACAACGAGCCGCCGCCCGCCACCGTGCGCGAGCGCGTGCGCCGGTTCTTCCGCACGCGCTCCGAGCTCTAGGCCCAGCGGGGTCGGCGCCCGTCTCTATCGTTCCGGCGATCCTGCTGAACCGGATCCGTCGACCGCGGCGTCCGCCTCGTCCTCCGGCCGCCGTCCCGTGGCGGCACCGGGCACCGGTGCGCTCAGCCGCAGCGTCGCGAGCAGTCCGATCGCCAGGAAGCCCGCGGCCGTGAACGCCGCGAACCGCGTCGCGTCGCTGAAGGCCTGCCGCGCCTCGGCCGCGACCTCGGGCGACTCGGCCTCGAGGCCGGGGATCGCCGAGCCCGCGCTGTCGACGACGGCCGACACGATGCCCTCGCGTGCCTCGGGCGGCAGCCCCGCGGCGTCGAGCCGGCTATCGAGCGCGCTACCGAGCGAGGTGAAGAGCACGGTGCCGAGCACGGCGATGCCGAGCGCCGAGCCGATCTGGCGGGCCGTCGACTGCGTGCCCGAGGCCTGCCCGCTCGCCTGCACCGGAACATCCTGCAGCACCACGCCCGTGAGCTGCGCGGTCGCGAGGCCGACGCCCACGCCGTAGACGAGCAGGCCGAGGGCGACCGACCACCACGGGGTGTCGACGGCGATGACGAGCCCGATGAGCACCAGGCCGATGATCTCGGCGGCGATGCCCGCGCGCACCGTGGCCACGGCCGAGACGCGCCCGCTCAGGGAGCCGCCCACGCCGCTCGCCAGGAACGAGCCGCCCGCGAGGGCGAGCAGGATCGTTCCGGTCTGCAGCGCGTCGTAGCCGAGCACGTTCTGCAGCCAGAGCGGCAGCGAGAGGATGATGCCGAACTCGCCCATCGACACGATGAGGGCGGCGACGTTGCCGTTGCGGAACGAGCCGATGCGCAACAGCGAGAACGCGAGCATGGTCGACCTGCCCGCCCGCTCGCGGCGCAGGCCCCACCACACGAACAGCACACCCGCGACGAGCGAGATCGCGAACGAGATGGGGATGGGGCTCAGCGCGAGCGGCCACTCCCACTCGCCGATCATGAGGCCATCGGAGGCGAGCCACCAGCCGTACGTGCGCCCCTCGATGAGGCCGAAGACGAGGAAGGCGCTCGTGATGACCGAGAGCAGCGCGCCCGTCCAGTCGATGGCCTGGGGATGCTCGTCCTTCGTCGCGACCACGAAGAGCATGAGCCCCACGAGGATGATGATGCCGAGCGGCACGTTGATGCCGAAGGCCCAGCGCCACGAGTACGCGGTCGTGAGCCACCCGCCGAGCAGCGGCCCGACGGCGGCCATGCCGCCGATGGTCGAGCCCCACACCGCGAAGGCGATGCCGCGCTCGCGACCCTGGAAGGTCGCGTTGAGCGTCGACAGCGTCGAGGGCAGGATCATGGCGCCACCCACGCCCTGCACGACGCGGGCCGCGATGAGCGCCGAGCCCGAGTCGGCGAACGCCGCCCAGACGGAGGCGAGCATGAAGATGATGACGCCGATGACGAGCATCCGTCGCCGGCCGAAGCGGTCGCCGAGCGTGCCGAAGACGAGCAGCAGGGCGGCGAAGACGAGCGTGTAGCTCTCCTGCACCCACTGCACCTCGGTCGAGGTGATGCCCAGTTCGTCGACGATCGACGGCACCGCGACGTTGACGATCGTCGAGTCGACGATGATGAGCGAGACGGCCAGGCTGATGACGAGGAGCCCGATCCAGCGGGTGCGCGGTGAGGTCACGCGCTGACGCTACTACTGTCGCGTGCCGCGGGATTACGCGGGGGCGGAACCCGCCTCGGCCTGCGCCGCGACCTGCTTTCGCACCTCGTCCATGTCGAGCCCCTTCACGGCGGTGATGACCTGCTCGAGCGCGGGCGCCGGCAGCGCGCCGGGCTGGGCGAAGACGAGGATGCCGTCTCGGAAGGCCATGAGGGTCGGGATCGAGCGGATGTTCGCCGCCGAGGCGAGCGCTTGCTCGGCCTCGGTGTCGACCTTGCCGAAGGTCACGTCGGCGTGCTGCTCGCTCGCCTTCTCGAAGATGGGGGCGAACTGGCGGCACGGGCCGCACCATTCGGCCCAGAAGTCGACGAGGGTGATGCCCTCGCTCGTCACGGTCTGCTCGAAGTCTGCCGCGGTCAGGTTCACGGTTGCCATGCCTCCATGATGCCACAACCCCGATATACCCTGGGGGGTATTCTCCGAGGGCGAACGCGGCTCCGGATGCTCGGCGCGCGATCCTGCGCCTTGGCACTATGACAACGCCCAGGTTTGTGAGGTCATCCACAATCGCCGGGCCTGGCCGCCGCGCGGCCTTGGTGGGGCGAGCACCAGGAAACCCCGCGCGGCCGCGCCCGGTCATACCGTGACCCTCATGAGCACGATCGAGATGCCTGCCGCCGAGACCCCCGCGGCCACGACGGCCGCCACGAGCCCCGCGGCCACCACGCCTGCCACCGCCGCCACTACCGAGCCCGCGATCGACGTCGCCGCCCTCGGCCAGCAGCTCATGGGCCGCTGGGCCGACAGCCGCCGCGCCTCGCGCGCGCTCATGCGCGACTCCGCCTTCCACCGCGACCCGACCCTCGGCATGGACGAGCACCGGGAGCGCGTGCTCGGGCAGCTGAAGCTGCTCGTCGAGCGCGGCGACGTGCGCCACGCCTTCCCCGCCGAGTTCGGCGGCGACGACGACTTCGGCGGCTTCATCGCGAGCTTCGAAGAGCTGCTGCTCGGCGACCCGAGCATGCAGATCAAGTCGGGCGTGCAGTGGGGCCTCTACGCCTCCGCGATCCTGCACCTCGGCACGGCGCCGCACCACGCGGCCTGGCTGCCCGATGCGCTCGACCTCACGACGCCCGGCGCCTTCGCCATGACCGAGACCGGCCACGGCAGCGACGTCTCGGCCGTCGGCACGACCGCGACCTACGACGCGGCGACCGATGAGTGGGTCATCCACACGCCGTTCCGCGCCGCGTGGAAGGACTACCTCGGCAACGCCGCGCTGCACGGCCGGGCCGCCACCGTCTTCGCCCAGCTCATCACGCGCGGGGTCAACCACGGCGTGCACGCCTTCTACGTTCCGCTGCGCGACGAGACGGGCGCCTTCCTGCCCGGCATCGGCGGCGAGGACGACGGTCTCAAGGGCGGGCTCAACGGCATCGACAACGGCCGCCTGCACTTCACGAACGTGCGCGTGCCGCGCACCAACCTGCTCAACCGCTACGGCGACGTCGACGAGAACGGCGTCTACACCTCGCCCATCGCGAGCCCCGGCCGCCGCTTCTTCACGATGCTCGGCACGCTTGTGCAGGGCCGCGTCTCGCTCGACGGCGCGTGCGTCGTCGCGAGCAAGCTCGCCCTGACGATCGCCGTGCGCTACGGCACCGAGCGGCGGCAGTTCGTCGGCGGCGAGAGCGACGAGGTCGTGCTGCTCGACTACCAGCGCCACCAGCGGCGCCTGCTGCCGCGCCTCGCGCAGACCTATGCCATGTCGTTCGCGCACGAGGTCTTCCTCGAGAAGTTCGACGCCGTGTTCTCGGGCGCCTCCGACACCGATGCCGACCGGGAAGACCTCGAGACCCTCGCCGCGGCCCTCAAGTCGCTCAGCACCTGGAACGCCCTCGACATCATCCAGGAGGCGCGGGAGGCGTGCGGCGGCCAGGGCTTCCTCGCCGCCAACCGGCTCACCCAGCTGCGCGCCGACCTCGACATCTACGCCACCTTCGAGGGCGACAACAACGTGCTGCTGCAGCTCGTCGCCAAGCGACTGCTCACCGACCACTCGCGCGCCTTCGCCAAGGCCGACGCCGCGCTGATGGCGCACTACGTCGCCGACCAGGTCGGCGAGGCCGTCGTCAACCGCTCGGGCCTGCGCCGCTTGGCGCAGTCGGTGGCCGACGCGGGCTCGACGGCGCGCTCGGTCGACTCCGTGCGTGACACCGAGTCGCAACGGCAGCTGCTGACCGACCGGGTCGAGTCGATGGTCGCCGAGCTCGCGGGCAAGCTGCGCAGCGCATCCAAGCTGCCGAAGCCGCAGGCGGCCGCCCTGTTCAACCGCCACCAGAACGCCCTCATCGAGACGGCGAAGGCGCACGGCGAGCTGCTGCAGTGGGAGGCCTTCACCGACCAGCTCGAGCGCGTCGAGCACGCCGGCACGCGTCAGGTGCTCACGTGGCTGCGCGACCTGTTCGGGCTCGGGCTCATCGAGAAGAACCTCGACTGGTACGTCATCCACGGCCGGCTCAGCGACCAGCGCGCGCAGGCGATCACCGACTACATCGACGGCCGCCTGCTGCCGCGACTGCGCCCGCACGCGCTCGCGCTGACCGACGCGTTCGAGCTCGCCGACGAGCACATCCGCGCCGACATCGCCACGGGTGCCGAGCGCGAGCGGCAGGAGGAGGCGCGGGCCTACTACGCCGACCAGCGCGCGCGCGGCCTCGCCCCCATCGACGAGAAAGACCTCATCGCCGCCAAGAGCGCCCGGCGCTGATCCGGGCCCCCGCGTCGGCGCACGCGGGCGTAGGGTCGAGCGCATGAGCGACCCCGCACCCGCGTTCCGCCTGCACCCCGCCGCCGCCTGGGCCCTCGTCGGCGCCCAGTTCGTGTTCCTGCTGCTGCTCGGCTTCCTGCCCTGGGGCGCGCTGTGGGATCGCGGCGTGCCCACCCTCGTGCTGGGCCTCGCGCTCGTCGCGCTCGGGGTGGGCGTCGCGCTCGCCGCGGGGGCCGGTCTGGGCCGCACGCTCACCCCCAGCCCGATCCCGAAGGCCGACGGAGTGCTCGTCACGACGGGCGTCTACGGCCTCGTGCGCCACCCCATCTACTCGGGGCTGCTCGTGCTCGGCCTCGGGCTCGTCGTCATCGGCGCCTCGGTGCTGCACCTCATCGCGTGGGTCGCGCTGCTGAGCGTGCTCATGGCCAAGGCGCGATTCGAAGAGCGGATGCTCGCCGACCAGTACCCCGACTACGCGGCCTACGCCGCTCGGGTCGGTCGGCTCGTTCCGGGCATCGGGCGCATCCGGCCCTGATCGCGGGTTAGAGTGCGGCCATGAGCCTCACCGACATCGTCATCCCGCAGCCCGGCGACCCGCGCGGGGGTGAGCTCACGGGTGTGCTCGGTGTGCCCGAGGGCCCCGGCCCGTTCGTGCCGCTCGTCGTCGTGCACGAGGTGTTCGGCATCGACGACGCCATGCGCGACCACCTCGAGCGCCTCACGCGCCTCGGCTACCTCGTGCTCATGCCCAACCTGTTCAGCCGCGGCGGTGCGCGCCGCTGCCTCGTCGCGACCTTCCGCGCCCTGCGGGCCGGCACGGGTGCGGCCTTCGACGACATCGAGGCGGCGCGCCAGTACTTGCTGGCCCGCGACGACAGCACCGCGCAGGCGGGCGTCATCGGGTTCTGCATGGGCGGCGGGTTCGCGCTGCTGCTCGCGGGGCAGGGCGGGTACGGTGCGGCATCCGTCAATTACGGGATGCTCCCCGACGACCTCGACGCGACCCTCGACGGTGCCTGCCCCGTGGTCGGCACCTTCGGCGGTCGTGATCGCAGCCTGCGCGGCGCGGCCGAGAAGCTGGAATCGGCGCTCGTCGCCCGCGGCATCGAGCACGACGTGGTCGAGTACCCCGAGGCCGGGCACGGCTTCCTCAATGCCCACCCCGCGGGCTCAACGATCACGCGCGTGATGATGAAGCCCATGATGGGCCTCGGTCACCGACCTGTCGAGGCCGAGGACGCGTGGGAGCGCATCGACGGGTTCTTCCGTCGCACGCTCGTGTAGCGCCCTACTTGTTGGTGACGTTCGTGACCGCGTCGGAGTTCTGCGCGCGACCGCTCGAGGCCTTCTTGTCGGCCTTGGCGACGCGCTTCTCCTTCAGCGTCTTCGCCGCGGCCGTCTTCGGGGTGTTCTTGCGTGCGGACTTCTCGCCCATGGGGCTCTCCTTACATTGGGGAGCCGGAACGGGCTCTGAGGCTGAGGGTACGCGTCAGACGCCGAGCTTGGTGCGCACGGCGTCGTCGCTGGGCTCGACGAGGTGCGATCCGTCGGGGAAGACGACGACGGGGATGTTCATGCGGCCGCTGATCGCCTGCGCCTGAGCGGCGGCGTCGGCCGAGGCCTCGACGTCGATCTTGGTCCACTCGACACCGAGATCGTTGAGCAGGGCTTCGGTGCGACGGCAGTCGCGGCACCAGTCGGCGCCGTACATCGTGATGGTTCCGGCAGCGGGAGCGAGAGAGTCGGTCATGCCTCAACCCAACCACGCGCGCGGCTGAGATGTTCCCGCGATGGGCCCCTGTCGAGCATCCGCCGCCCTCTCTAGACTGACCGCATGAGCGCGCCCCCCACGCCCGAGCCCCGCACTCCGCTCGATGTCGAGTCAGAGGCCTTCGCTGTCGCGATCGCCGTCGCCATCGTCTCGGCGATCGTCGGCGGGCTGCTGTTCGCCGGCACGAACCCGCCGATCTGGGGCGGCATCTCGCTCGGCGTCGTGTCGGCGGGCTCGATCCTCATCGCGGGCGTCATCGTCGCCTACGTCGGCTACTGGCGCAGCCGCACCGTCGCGGGGCAGCAGTGGCGGCTCGAACTGAAGTCGTGGAAGTTCATCGTCGACGCGACGACGGTCGCCTTCGTGCACGCCGTGCTCGCGGTGCTCGCCGCGATCGCGGTCTTCCTGCTGCTGCAGCGCAGCTTCCAGGGTCTGACCCTCGACCCGCCGTTCACGACGATCGCGCTCGCCCTCGTCACGGCGCTCGCCGCCTACTGGATCTACCTCTCGGTTTCGTCGATCACGACCCCGAAGATGTCGAGCCTGCTCGTGCTTTTCATGACCTTCGGCACGCTCACGGCCATGGCGACGTCGAGTGACCCGGCGTGGTGGGAGTACCACTTCAGCCAGCTCGGCACCTTCGGCGATCGCTCGAGCAGCCTCTTCAACCTCACGCTCATCATCGCGGGCTTCTTCGTGACGACGTTCGCGCTCTACCTGCAGCGCGACCTGCAGCTGCTCGTCGATCGGCGCGTGCTCGTCAACCCGAAGGCCCCGCGCACCGTCTCGATCTACTTCGTCGTCATGGGCATCATGCTCGCGTGCGTCGGCATCTTCCCGCTCACTGTGAGCGTGCTGCTGCACAACCTCTCGGCCTCGGGCATGGCCGTCGCGTTCCTGGTGCTGCTTATCTCGTCGCCGTGGGTGCTGAAGGGCCTGCCCGGCCGCTTCTTCCTCGTCTCGGCGGGCTTCGCGGTGGCGCTCGTGTTCGGCGCGCTGCTCTTCGAGCCCATCGGCCACTACAACCTGACCGCGTTCGAGCTCGTCGCCTTCGCGATCATCTTCGCCTGGATCGCCGTGTTCATCCGCTACATCAGCGCCCTCACCGAGCAGACCGCGTATCGGGGTGCGGGTGCGTCCGCCGGTGCCGGGGCGGCGACGGATGCTGCGCCGACGTCGGCGGGAGCCCCCGCGTGAGCGCCTCCGCGCTCGGGGCCTTCGGCGACCCGGCGTCGACCGCGGCGCACTACGCCGCGAAGCTCGCCGTCGAGACGGATGCCTCCGACGTGTGGGCGGCCCGCCAGGCCGGTGAGGTGTTCCACCTCGTCGACGTGCGCGGGCAGGGCGCGTGGGATCAGGGGCACGCGGCCGGGGCGCTGCACATCCCGCGGCAGCAGTTGGTCGAGAGGGTGGCCGAGCTCGGCGAGGGCATCGCCGTCGTCGTGTACTGCTGGTCGCCCGGCTGCAACGGCGGAGCGAAGGCGGCGCTCGAGCTCGCGCGCCTCGGCGTGCCGGTGAAGGAGATGATCGGCGGCTTCGAGTACTGGGCCCGCGAGGGCTACCCGGTCGAGGATTCCCGGGGCGCGGTCGTGCGCCCGATCGACCCGCTCACGAACGTGGTCGGCTAGCGCTCGATCGCCCGTCATCCTGGCTGCAGGTGCTGCACCGTGAAGCCGTGCTGGGTGGCGAGCTCGGTGGTGATGAGAGAGCGGTGGCACGCCGGCGCGTCGCGCTCGACGCACAGCAGGGCTGCGCGGCCGGTGGACGGCAGCCCCTCGATGAGGTCGAGCAGGCTCGACGCGTCGAGGATCTCGCGGCGGTAGCGGTCGATGTAGGCGGCGTCGAGCGCGTGGCGCGAGCGCTTGCCCACCCTGGCGCGCGCGTCAGCGGCGTACTGCAGGTGGCGCAGCTCGGTCGTGGGGGCGAGCGAGCGCAGGTGCCGGTAGGCGATGCCCGCGTCGTGCAGCAGGGCCTGCAGCCGACGCGCGTTCGCCCACGCGTAGGCGGGCCCGCGCACGCCGCGCCGCTGCCGCACGTCGATGAGCTGGGTCACGCGCGCGTCGCGCAGCGCTTGCAGAAAGCGAGGGGCGTCGAACTCGTACACCCCGATGGTCATGATCGTCGTCATGGTGGTCGCGTGCTCGTGCTGCCCGGCGCGAACCGGGCAGCACGAGCAGAGCCGACGCCTCAGGCGACGGCGGTTCCTTCCAGCTCGACGAGCTGGCCGGGCACGGCCAGGCGGGTCACGCCCAGCATCGTCGTCGTGGGCGAGACGCCGGCCGCCCCGAGCCGGCCCGCCAGCTGGCCGTAGTGCGGAAAGAGCGCGTCGACGTCGGTCGTGTAGACGTTGAGGCGCACCAGGTTCGCGAGGGTCATGCCGGCCGCGGCCAGCACCGACTCGAGGTTGTCGATCGCCAGGGCGAGCTGCGCGCCCATGTCGCCCTCGTGCTCGGGGCGGCCCTCGGCGCTCATCGCGGTCTGTCCCGAGATGTAGAGGGTCTGGGTCTCTCCCGAGACCACCTCCCCCTGGTTGAAGCCCATCTCGAGCGACCAGGTGACGGGGTTGACTGCCGTTCGCTGCATTTCTTCCTCTTTCGTATCGAGTGTTCCGGTGCGGCCCGAAGCCCCGGCGATTGCTCGGGTGATGGCCGCACAACCACGATTCCGAAAAATCACGACACCTCATGTCATGTTTTTCGAGAAGATTGAGAACGTGCGCGCCGATCGTCTCGTCTCGCTGGTGCTCCTGTTGCGCCAGCGCGGCCGCATGACGGCCGACGAGCTCGCGGGCGAGCTCGAGGTCTCGACGCGCACCGTGCTGCGTGACATCGAGGCGCTGTCGTCGGCGGGGGTTCCCGTGTACGCCGATCGCGGGCGGTACGGCGGTTTCTCGCTGTTGCCCGGCTTCCGCACCGAGCTCACCGGCCTCAATCACGATGAGGCTCTCGCTCTGCTCACGGCAGCCTCGTCGCGCGGCGAGCAGGTCTTCGGGCTCGGATCAGCACTCGCCTCGGCGATGCGCAAGGTCGTCGACGCGCTGCCCGAGGCGCAGCGCGGAAGCCTCGATGAGGCGTCGCGCCGCTTTCTCGTCGACCCCGAGATCGATCTGCTCTCGCGGCGCTCAAACCCCGAGATCATCGACGCTTCCGTGCTGCGAGCGGTGCGTCTCGCCGTGCTGCAAGGCCGCAAGCTGCGGTTCGACTACGCGTCGGCGCAGAAGCCGGTCCGCTCGCACGAGGTCGACCCGCTCGGCCTGGTCACGGTGCGCGATCGCACCTACCTGCTCGCGACAGTGGATGGTGCCGACCGCACCTACCGCCTCTCGCGCATGAGCGCTGCGACCGTGCTCGATGCGGCGGCCGACCGGCCGGCCGAGGTCGATCTCGACGCGCTCTGGGCTGAGAGGGCCGCCCGGTTCCTGTCTGATCGGTCGTTGCGGGTCACCGTGAGGGTGAGCGCGACCCACCGCGATGAGCTCGTTGCGCGGGCACGCACCGGGCGAGAGATCGATAACCCCGACCCGGTCGCGAGCGCTGATCGAGTCGATGACGCGGCCGACCGTGATGCGCTGCTCGAGCTCGCGTTCGACGATATCGAGCATGCCGTGTGGGCGATCTGGCAATGCGGTCTCGGTGCGCGAGTGATCGCCCCGCCGAGTGTGCGACAGGAGCTTGCTGAACTCGCCGCGCGCCTCACGCGCCTCTATCGAGACGAATCCGGCTAGGGCGTGTCTCCTAACTGCTTCAGCCAGAGTGTGATGGCACGCAGGACGGCTCCACCGCGGTAGGTGAGGGCGAGTTTGTCGTAGCGGGTGGCGAG
>LNFD01000386.1 GCA_001464255.1 Actinomycetales bacterium Ga0077552
CGAGGCCGCCGGGCCGCACTAAACTCGTGTCTCGTGCCGCCCAGCCCTGAAAGCCCCGAGAACGCCGCTCCCGCCGCGATCACCGAGCCCGCCGTCGAGTCCGCGGTCGAGGCCGCGCTCGCGGCGATCGCCGCGGCCGCCGACACCGCCGCGCTCAAGGCCGCGAAGTCGGCCCACGCGGGTGAGGCTTCCCCGCTCGCAGGCCTCAACGCGCTGCTGCGTGACGTGCCCGCCGACCAGAAGGCCGCGCTCGGCAAGCTCGTGGGCCAGGCGCGCGCGCGCGTCGGTCAGGCCGTCGCCGCGCGCGAGACCGAGCTCGCCGTCGCGGAGGAGCACGGCTCGCCGCCGAAGCGATCGATGTCACGGGCATCCCGTCGCTGCGCCTCGCCGGCGCGCGGCACCCGCTCACGACGCTCATGGAGCAGATGAGCGACATCTTTATCGCTATGGGGTGGGAGGTCGCCGAGGGCCCCGAGCTCGAGAACGAGTGGTTCAACTTCGACGCCCTCAACATGGACGCCGACCACCCGGCCCGCGGCACGCAAGACACCTTCTTCGTCGAGCCGGAGGAGCGCCACCTGCTGCTGCGAACGCAGACGAGCCCCGTGCAGGTGCGCTCGCTGCTCGACCGCGGCGTACCGCTCTACGTCGTCTCGCCGGGGCGCGTCTTCCGCAAGGACGAGCTCGATGCGACGCACACGCCCGTCTTCCACCAGCTCGAGGGCATCGCGATCGACAAGGGCCTCACGATGGCCCACCTGCGCGGCACGCTCGAGCACCTCGCGCGCGCGGTCATCGGCGAGGGTGCGCGCATCCGCCTGCGCCCCAACTACTTCCCCTTCACCGAGCCGAGCGCCGAGCTCGACGTGTGGCACCCCACCTTCAAGGAGGGGCCGCGCTGGATCGAATGGGGCGGATGCGGCATGGTCAACCCCAACGTGCTGCGCGCCGCCGGCATCGATCCCGAGGTGTACCAGGGCTTCGCCTTCGGCATGGGCATCGAGCGCACCCTCATGTTCCGCAACGGTGTGAGCGACATGCGCGACATGGTCGAGGGCGATGTGCGCTTCTCGCAGCAGTTCGGAATGGTGGTCTGATGCGCATCCCCCTGTCGTGGCTCCGCGAGCACGTCGACCTGCCCGCCACGGGCGACGCGATGGCCGACGCCGAGGCGCTGCACGCCGCCCTCGTCAAGGTGGGCCTGGAGGAGGAGACGATCCACGGGGTCGCCCTCACGGGCCCGATCGTCGTCGGCCAGGTGCTCGAGTTCGTCGAGGAGCCGCAGGCCAACGTCACGGCGCCCGGGCCCGATCGTGAAAGCGCGACCCGGGGCATCGTCTGCGGTGCCCGCAACTTCGAGGTCGGCGACAAGGTCGTCGTGACCCTGCCCGGCGCCGTGCTGCCCGGGCCGTTCCCGATCGCGGCGAGGAAGACCTACGGGCACGTCTCCGACGGCATGATCGCGAGCGCACGAGAGCTGGGGCTCGGCGACGAGCACGACGGCATCCTGCGCCTCGCGACGCTGGGCCTCGACCCCGAGGTCGGCACCGATGCGATCGCCCTGCTCGGGCTCGACGACCTCGCCGTCGAGGTCAACGTCACGCCCGACCGCGGCTACGCGCTGTCGATCCGCGGCATCGCGCGCGAGTACTCGCACTCGACGGGCTCCGCCTTCCGCGACCCCGCGACGGCGCTCGCGCCGACGCCCGCCGAGGGCTTCCGCGTCGTCGTCGACGACCGCGCCCCGATCCGCGGCCGCCGCGGGTGCGACGTCTTCGTGACGCGCGTCGTGCGCGGTATCGATCAGTCCCGACCGACGCCCGCCTGGATGGTCTCGCGCCTCGAGCTCGCCGGCATCCGTTCGATCTCGCTCGTCGTCGACATCACCAACTACGTCATGCTCGAGCTCGGCCAGCCGATCCACGCCTACGACCTCGCGGCCCTGCGCGGCGGAATCCTCGTGCGACGCGCGGTCGCGGGGGAGTCGCTCACGACCCTCGACGGGCAGACCCGTACGCTCCACGCCGAAGACCTGCTCATCACCGACGACTCGGGCCCCATCGGCCTCGCGGGCGTCATGGGCGGGGCGAGCACCGAGATCGGCGAGACGACGGTCGACGTGCTCATCGAGGCCGCCCACTTCGAGGCCGTCTCGATCGCGCGCACGGCCCGTCGGCACAAGCTGCCGAGCGAGGCCTCGCGCCGCTTCGCGCGCGGCGTCGACCCGCTCGTGGCCGAGCCCGCGGCGCAGCGCGTCGTCGACCTGCTCGTCGAGCTCGCGGGCGGCACGGCCGATTCCCTCGGCTCGCGCTGGATCGACGCCGCCGCCCCGGCTCGACTCCACCTCGCCGAGGGCTTCGTCGACCGCCTGATCGGCGTCGACTTCTCGCTCGACGAGATCACCGACTCCCTGACGGCGATCGGATGCTCGCTCGAGGTGCAGACCGACGGCTGGCAGGTCACCCCGCCGAGCTGGCGCCCCGACCTCGTCGACGCCCCCTCGCTCGCGGAGGAGGTCGCCCGCATCGTCGGCTACGACCGCATCCCGGCCGTACTGCCCGTCGCGCCGCCCGGCCGAGGCCTCACGCGATCGCAACGCGTGCGCCGCGCCACCGCGAACGCGCTCGCCGCCGCCGGTCTCACCGAGGTGCTCGCGTACCCCTTCGTCTCGGCCGACGACATCGCGCTGACCGACGGCGACGCGCCGAGCGTGCAGCTCGCCAACCCCTTCGACAGCGACACCGGCCGACTGCGCCGCAGCCTCATCCCGGGTCTCGCGCGCATCGCGCACCGCAACATCGCCCGCGGGCTCACCGACCTCGCGCTCTTCGAGATCGGCGCGGTGTACCTGCCCGAGCCCGGCGCGGCCTACGGCATCGCCGCCGTGCCGGGCATCCAGCAGCGGCCGGAGGGCGCGGTGCTCGACGAGCTCGAGCACAGCATCCCCGCGCAGCCCTGGTACCTCGCGGCGATGTTCGTGGGAGATCGCCGCAGTCGCGGGATCGGCCAGGCGGCCGAGACGGCCGGCATCGCCGACGCCCTGGATGCGGCGCACGCCGTCGCCGCCGTCGCGGGCGCCGTGCTGCGCATCGAGACCGGCGCCCACCCCGCCCTGCACCCCGGCCGCACGGCCGCGCTCTGGGTGGGCGACACCCCCGTCGGCGTGGCGGGCGAGCTGCTGCCGGCCGTCGCGCTCGAGCGCGATCTGCCGCGCCGCGTCGGCGTGCTCGAGCTCGACCTCGAGGCCTTGATCGCTCTCGGGTCGAGCCAGGTCGAGGCCGGCACGATCGCGGTGTACCCCGCCGCGACGCAAGACCTCTCGGTCGTCGTCGCTGACACGGTGC
>LNFD01000387.1 GCA_001464255.1 Actinomycetales bacterium Ga0077552
GGAGATCAGCCGGTCTGCGGGCAACAATCGGGCCTCGCACCCGGGATTCTCCGTCATTCGGCAGGGGGCACGCGTTCAGGGGGCGCTCCTAGACTGGGCGCGTGGCTGAGACCCCGGACCCCGGCACGACCCCCGAACGCGACGTGGATGCGCTGACTCGCGACGAGGCCCGCACCGAGGTCGAGGCGCTCACGAGCCGCATCCTCGAGCTGCGCGACGCCTACTACGCGCGCGACGCGCTGCTGGAGGACGACGCCACCTACGACGCCCTCGTGCGTCGGCTCGAGCTCATCGAGCACCTCTTCCCCGAGTTGCAGAGCCAGGACTCCCCGACGCAGACGGTCGGCGGCACCGCCGTCACCACCCTGTTCGCCCCCGTCGAGCATGCCGAGCGCATGCTGAGCCTCGACAACGTGTTCAGCGCCGACGAGTTCGCCGACTGGGCCGCGAAGGTCGAGCGCGACGCCGGGCGCCCGGTGCGCTGGCTGTGCGAGCTCAAGATCGACGGTCTCGCCCTCAACCTGCGCTACGAGCGCGGGGTGCTCGTGACGGCGGCGACGCGCGGCGACGGACGCGTGGGGGAGGACGTCACGCCGAACGTGGCGGCCGTGGCGGGCATCCCGCAGCGGCTCGCCGGCGACCCCGCCGAGCTGCCCGACCTCGTCGAGGTGCGCGGCGAGGTCTTCATCCCGAAGGCGGCCTTCGACGAGCTCAACGCCCTGCAGCGGGCGGCGGGCGAGCGCGAGTTCGCCAACCCGCGCAACGCCGCGAGCGGCAGCCTGCGCCAGAAGGCCGAGGGCAAGACCGCCGATCAGCTCGCCCGCATGCGCGACCGGCTGAGCCGGCTGCGGATGCTCGTGCACGGCATCGGCGCCTGGCCAGACCCGCCCGTCACCGCCCAGAGCGAGGTCTACGGCCTGCTCGAGCGCTGGGGCCTGCCGATCAGCAGCCACTTCCGCGTGCACGACTCCGCCGCCGCGGCCGCCGAGTTCATCGCCTTCCACGGCGAGCACCGCCACGCCGTCGAGCACGAGATCGACGGCGTCGTCGTCAAGGTCGACGAGCTCGCGCTGCACGACGAGCTCGGGGCGACGAGCCGCGCCCCGCGCTGGGCGATCGCCTACAAGTACCCTCCCGAGCAGGTCACCACGACGCTGCTCGACATCATCGTGAGCGTCGGCCGCACCGGGCGCGCGACGCCGTACGCCGTCATGGAGAAGGTGCGCGTCGCGGGCAGCGAGGTGCGGCAAGCCACGCTCCACAATCAAGACGTCGTCAAAGCCAAGGGCGTGCTCATCGGCGACACCGTCGTGCTGCGCAAGGCCGGCGACGTCATCCCCGAAGTGCTCGGCCCCGTCGTCGAGCTGCGTGACGGCACCGAGCGCGAGTTCGTCATGCCCACCGACTGCCCCGAGTGCGGCACGCCCCTCGCTCCGGCGAAAGAGGGCGACATCGACCTGCGCTGCCCCAACGCGCGCAGCTGCCCCGCCCAGGTGCGCGGTCGCGTCGAGCACATCGGCAGTCGCGGCGCGCTCGACATCGAGGGCCTCGGCGAGATCAGCGCGGCCGCGCTCACGCAGCCCCTGGTTCCGGATGCTCCGCCCCTCGACACCGAGGCGGGCCTGTTCGAGCTCACCGTCGAGCAGCTGCTCCCCATCGAGGTGATCGTGCGCGACGCCGAGACCGGGCTGCCGAAGCTCGACGACGACGGCGAGGCGAAGCGCCGGTCGCCGTTCCGGCGGGTCGAGCAGCAGTACCCGGCGGAGGCCGAGGGGCTCGAGCCCGCCGAGATCCGTGCGCGGGGCATCCGTCGTCAGCCCGTCGAGGTGCCGAGCGCGCTCGCCCTGCAGCTGCTCGACGAGCTCGAGAAGGCGAAGACCAAGCCGCTGTGGCGCCTGCTCGTCTCGCTCAACATCCGGCACGTCGGGCCCGTCGCGGCGCGGGCGCTCGCCGACTGGTTCGGCTCGCTCGACGCCATCCGTGCCGCGGGCCTCGACGAGCTCGCCGCGGTCGACGGCGTCGGGGCGATCATCGCCGAGGCCGTGCGCGACTGGTTCGCCGTCGACTGGCACGTCGAGATCGTCGACCGCTGGGCCGCCGCGGGCGTGCAGTTCTCGACCCCCGGCCACGCCGGCCCGGGGGCCGCGGCCGCCGCCGGAGGAGTGCTCGCGGGCCTGACCGTCGTCGCCACCGGATCGCTCGAGGGCTTCACGCGCGAGGGCGCCCAGGAGGCCATCATCGCAGCGGGCGGGAAGGCCGCGAGCAGCGTGAGCAAGAAGACCGACTTCGTGGCAGCCGGCCCGGGTGCGGGCTCGAAGCTCGCCAAGGCCGAAGAGCTCGGGCTGCGCATCATCGATGCAGCCCAGTTCGCCATTCTCGTGCGTGAGGGGCCCGATGCGTTGCCCCAGATCGGCGTCGACGCCCCCTGACGTGCGCGCCACGCATTGTGACACCGGTGTAACGGCTGGATGTCGGTTGAGAAGAATGTTCGGTACACCCCCCCAAAAGGGGACAATCTTCGCTTAGCATAAGAAAACGCTGGTGGCACCGTCTCGGGGGATGCCCGGACCACCGGTGCCAAAGGGGATTCCGGCAGTGCTGTTCGACGCGACAGCGGTATTGATCGCCTCGCTCACCGTAGCTACGGTGGCGGGGCCCCCCGTCGCGCTCGAGAACGTTCCGGCGACCCCCGTCTCGATCATCACGACCCCCGCGGAGACGCGGGACATCGACCTGCCCACCAGCATCCAGCAGGGTGCCGCCGCTACTGCTCCCGCCACCCCCCTGTCGGCGTCGAGCATCGCGACTCTCCACGGCGCATCCCTGCTGCACGCTCTCACCGCGATGCCCCCGCTCGCGGTGGCCGAATTCGTGGAGTCGAACCCCCGACGCCTCCACGAACTGCTGGCGGCGCCCCCCGGCGCCCCGCAGGTGAGCGGCTGGTGGGCAGGTCTTGATGTGACGGCGCGGCGCTCGATCGTGAGCACGGCGCCCGAGCTCGTCGGCAACCTCGACGGCATCCCCGTCGCGGTGCGCAACGAGGCGAATCGCGACGTGCTGCGCTCGACCATCCGCGAGCTCGAGCTCGAGGGGTCGCGCGAGGGCCGCGCGCTCGCGACGCAGAACCTGCAGCGCCTGCAGATGCTCTACGCGATCGCCGACGCGCTCGGCCCGGCGACGGCCAACCCGCCGCGCTCGCGGCTGCAGCTCGACACGCACGAGGCGGGCAAGGTCGCGATCGTACTCGGCGACCTCGACACGGCCGACTACGTCAGCTACCTCCTGCCCGGCATGTTCATCACGGTCGGCGGCAACGTCGTCGAGTGGACCGACACGGCGGCGCGCCTCTACGACGAGCAGGTCTCGTGGCTCTCGCTGCTCGCCGAGGCGGGGGCGAGCGACGAGGTCGAGACGGTCGCGACCGTCGCGTGGATCGGCTACCAGACCCCCCACCTGCTCAACGTCGGCAGCCTCGACCTCGCCTATGAGGGGCGGGATGCGATCGCGAGCGCGATCGACGGCCTGCAGACCATCCGTGGCACGGACCAACCCCACATCTCGCTGCTCGCGCACTCCTACGGCTCGACCGCCGCGATGCTCGCCCTGTCGGAGAGCACGAGCGTCGACGCCTTCGCGATGATCGGCTCGCCGGGTGCCCCCGCGACGAGCGTCGACGAGCTCAACGTGCGCGGCGACGTCTTCGTCGGCGAGGCGGCGTGGGACCCGATCCCGAACAGCTCGTTCTTCGGCTCCGACCCCGGGGCGGCCGAGTTCGGAGCCCGCATGATGAGCGTCGCCGGAACGGTCGACGTCATCACCAACCGCGTGCTCGCCGGGTCGACCGGCCACAACGAGTACTGGAGCCCCGGCACCGAGTCGATGCGCAACCTCGCGCTCATCGGCATCGACAAGGGCGAGCTCGTGACTGACGGCTCGCAGCGCGACGCGGGTCGCACCCTCGCGCTGCTGCTCTGAGCACCGCTGTCGCGGACCCGCGCGTCTCGCTCCGTGCCGAGCCGGGCCGCCCGCGCAACCCCGGCCGCCCGCGCGACCCTGGCCGCCCGCGCGACCCTGGCCGCCCGCGCAACCCCGGCCGCGACTACCCTGGGCGCATGCACCCGCGCTCGCACTCGCGCACGCACCGCCGCGTCGCCCTCGCGGTCGCGGCCGCCGTCGCCGTCGGCGCGCTCGCGGGATGCGCGGTGCAGGATCCGACGCCCGTCACCGACCTCGAGGCGCGCGACCGCTTCATGACGGTGCTCGACGAGGCGCAAGACCTCGTCGGCGGCGACTGGGATGTGCGCGACGATCCGACCCCGCGCGAGTGCGTCATCCCGCTCTGGATCCCGGGCGAGCGCTACCCGGCCCTGCGCGTGGGTGATGCGCCGGCATCCGTCTCCGCGGCCGCCGAGCGCATCGAGCAGGCGTGGAACGACGCCGGGATGCGCGTGACCCGCACCGACATCGGCGACGTCATCGAGGTCAAGGGCGAGAGCGCGGAGGGCGAGCTCGTCGTGCTGCGGGTGAGCGCGAGTGCGAGCACCCTGCTCGGCGAGAGCGAGTGCCGCCCGCTCTAGACTGGTCGCATCCCCGGTTCTGTCACCCGGGGAGCACTATGTCTGAGCGGCCCGATGTGTGGGCGGCCCGATGTCTGAGAGGCACCATGTCTGAGATCACGCCCGAGCGCGTCGCGCATCTGGCTTCGCTCGCGCGCATCGCGCTCACCGACGCCGAGATCGAGCAGCTCACGGGCGAGCTCGGCACGATCATCGACTCGGTGGCGAAGGTGCAAGAGGTCGCGACGCCCGACGTGCCTGCGACGAGCCACCCGATCCCGCTCACGGGCGGGCTGCGTGCCGACGAGCCGGGGGTCACCCTCACGACCGAGGAGGCGCTCGCCGGGGCCCCCGACCACGACGGCAGCCGCTTCCGCGTCACGGCGATCCTGGGGGAGGAGCAGTGAGCGCCGCGGTATCGGGTGCCGCATCCGCCGCCTCGTCCTCCGGCGCCGGATCCTCCAGCGACCTCACGCGCACCTCTGCCGCCGATCTCGCCGCGCACCTCGCCGCGGGCGAGGTCTCGAGCGTCGAGGTCACGCGGGCGCACCTCGATCGCATCGCTGCGGTCGACGACGACGTCCACGCCTTCCTGCACATCAACGCCGCGGCGCTCGAGACGGCCGCGCAGGTCGATGCCGACCGTGCTGCGGGCATGACGCTGCCCGCGCTCGCGGGGGTGCCGATCGCCATCAAAGACGTGCTGTGCACGCTCGACATGCCGTCGACCTCGGGCTCGCGCATCCTCGAGGGCTGGATCCCGCCCTACGACGCGACGGTCGTCGCGCGCCTGCGCGCTGCGCGCATGATCCCGCTCGGCAAGACGAACATGGACGAGTTCGCCATGGGCAGCTCGACCGAGCACTCCGCCTACGGGCCGACGAAGAACCCGTGGGATCTCACGCGCATCCCCGGCGGTTCGGGCGGCGGTTCGGCCGCGGCGGTCGCGGCCTTCGAGGCGCCCGTCGCGCTCGGCAGCGACACGGGTGGCAGCATCCGTCAGCCCGCTGCGGTCACCGGCTCGGTGGGTGTCAAGCCCACCTACGGTGGAGTGAGCCGCTACGGTGCGATCGCGCTGGCGTCGTCGCTCGACCAGGTCGGGCCGGTGTCGCGCTCGGTGCTGGATGCCGCGCTCGTGCACGACGTCATCGGCGGGCATGATCCGCGCGATGCCACGAGCATCCCCGACGCATGGCCGTCGATGGCGGCTGCTGCGCGGGCCGGGCAGACGGGTGATGCGCTGCGCGGTGTTCGGGTCGGTGTTGTGCGCCAGCTCGAGGGTGAAGGATTCCAGGCGGGCGTGAAGTCGGTCTACCACGAGACGCTCGAGCTGATGGCGGCGGCGGGTGCCGAGATCGTCGAGGTCAGTGCGCCGCACTTCGAGTACGCGGTCGCGGCCTACTACCTGATCCTGCCTGCGGAGGCGTCGAGCAATCT
>LNFD01000388.1 GCA_001464255.1 Actinomycetales bacterium Ga0077552
GCCGACGACCATCCCGATCTTCTCCACGTTCTCGAGCCTGCTCTCGGCGCCGCTCAAGTTCATCGGCGTGAAGACCCGCGGCAAGAAGGAGCGCGGCGCGCTCATCATCAAGGTCGGGCTGACGATCTACGACATCTTCTCGCGCGACGGCGGCCGCGTGCCGCGCCACCAGTTCCGCGGGGCGAAGGCCTCGCGCGCCCTCCTGCCCGCCCTGCGGCGCGACGTCAAGTGGACGGCGACGTACTACGACGCCTCGATGCACGACCCCGAGCGGCTCGCGCTCGACGTGCTGATGGACGGCGTGGCGGCGGGCGACCGCGCGCGAGCATCCAACTACGTCGAAGCGGCGGGCATGGACGCTGAGGGCGCGGTGCTGCTGCGCGACGCGATCACGGGCGAGGAGTTCGCGATGCGGCCGCGCGTCGTCGTCAACGCCTCCGGCCCCTGGACCGACCTGACCAACGCCGCTCTCGGCGAGCCCTCCCAGTTCATGGGAGGCACGAAGGGCTCGCACATCGTCGTCGACCACCCCGAGCTGCTCGCCGCCTGCAACGGCCGCGAGATCTTCTTCGAGTTCACCGACGGCCGCATCGTGCTCATCTACCCGCTCAAGGGCCGCGTGCTCATCGGCACGACCGACATCGCGCACGACATGGCCGAGCCGATCCGGTGCACCGAGGAGGAGGTCGACTACTTCTTCGACGTCGTTCGCTACGTCTTCCCCTCGATCCCCGTCGACCGCTCGCACATCGTCTTCCGGTTCTCGGGCGTGCGCCCCCTGCCGCGGCAGGATGCGGCGTCGAACGCGCAGATCAGCCGCGACTACCGGGTCGAGGAGGGCGAGCGCGGCGGCGTTCCCGTGCTGAGCCTCGTCGGCGGCAAGTGGACGACCTTCCGCGCCCTCGGCGAGCAGCTCGGCGGCCGCGTGCTCGCCCTGCTCGGTCGCACCCGCGCGGTGAGCACCGACGGCTACCCGACGACGCCCGAGGCGCGCACGGCCTGGTTCACGACCCATGGCGCGACGGTCGGCGCCGACCGCGCCGCCGAGCTGCTCGAGCGGTACGGCACGAGCGCCGAGGCGATCATCCGCCGCATCGAGAGCGCTCCGGATGCGCCCCTCGCCGCGGCACCCGACTACTCGCGCGCCGAGATCGTGCACCTTGCCGAGACCGAGCAGGTCGTGCGCCTCGTCGACCTGCTGCTGCGGCGCACCTCGCTCGCGTTCCGCGGCCTCGTGACCGAGGCGCTGCTCGACGAGCTCGCCGACGTGCTCGGCGAGGCGCTCGGCTGGCCGGCGTCGCGTCGCGCCCAGGAACGCGACGATGCCAGGCTGTACCTCGCCGATCGGCACGGAATCTCCCTCGCACCGGCAGACACGACGGGCGCACCGGCGCGCTCGCGGAAGGGCTGAGCATGACCACGCACATCGTCGCGATCGACCAGGGCACCACGAGCACGCGGGCGGTCGTCGTCGACCACGCCGGCGCGATCGTCTCGGTCGGGCAGCACCCGCACGAGCAGATCTTCCCGAAGGCCGGCTGGGTCGAGCACGACCCCATGGAGATCTGGCACAACACGCAAGAGGTCATCGGCCAGGCCCTCGGCAAGGCCGGGCTCACCCGGCACGATGTCGCCGCGATCGGCATCACCAACCAGCGTGAGACGGCCGTCGTGTGGGATCGCTCCACCGGGAAGCCGGTCTACAACGCGATCGTCTGGCAGGACACCCGCACGCAGGACCTCGTCGATGCCCTCGCGGCCGACGGCGGTGTGCGCCGCTTCGCCGAGACCACGGGCCTGCCCCTCGCCACCTACTTCAGCGCCACCAAGATCGCGTGGATCCTCGACCACGTCGACGGTGCCCGCGCCCGCGCCGAGGCCGGCGAGCTGCTCTTCGGCACGATCGACACCTGGCTGCTCTGGAACCTCACCGGGGGCGTCACCGGCGGCGTGCACGCCACCGACGTCACGAACGCCTCGCGCACCCTGCTCATGGACCTACGCACGCTCGACTGGGACGACGCGCTGCTCGACGCCTTCGGCGTGCCGCGATCGATGCTGCCCGAGATCCGCTCCTCGGCCGAGGTCTTCGGCCACGCCTACCCCGGCTCGCTGCTGCGCGAGGTGCCCGTGGCGGGCATCCTGGGCGATCAGCAGGCGGCGACGTTCGGGCAGGCCGCCTTCGAGGCCGGGGCGTCGAAGAACACGTACGGCACGGGCAACTTCCTCATCGTCAACACGGGCGAGCAGATCGTCGCCTCGCAGCACGGGCTGCTGACGACCGTCGCCTACCGGCTCGGCGACGAGGCCCCGCGCTACGCGCTCGAGGGCTCCGTCGCCGTGACGGGCTCGCTCGTGCAGTGGCTGCGCGACAACCTCGGGCTCATCTCCTCGTCGGGCGAGGTCGAGACCCTCGCCGCCTCGGTGCCCGACAACGGCGGCGCCCACATCGTGCCCGCCTTCAGCGGCCTCTTCGCCCCCTACTGGCGGCCGGATGCCCGCGGGGCGATCGTCGGCCTCACCCGGTTCATCACGCGCGCGCACCTGGCCCGCGCGGCCCTCGAGTCGACGGCCTTCCAGACCCGCGAGGTGCTCGACGCCGCTGACAGCGAGGTGCCCGTGCCGATCGCCGAGCTGCGCGTCGACGGCGGCATGACGGGCAACGAGCTGCTCATGCAGTTCCAGGCCGACATCCTCGGCATCCCGGTCGTGCGCCCGCGCATCATCGAGACGACCGCGCTCGGGGCGGCCTATGCCGCCGGGCTCGCCGTCGGCTTCTGGTCGTCGCGCGACGAGCTCACCGCGCTCTGGCACGAAGACCGCCGCTGGTTGCCCGCGATGCCCGCCGACGAGCGCGAGCGGCGCCTGCGGGTCTGGAAGAAGGCCGTCACCCGCACCCTCGACTGGGTCGACGACGACACCTCGGCGTAGTCCCGCGCCCGCCCCTCCGCGTACCGGATCCCCGCCCCCGCGTGCGGTCGGGTTCGCAACTCATGCTGAGCGGCCAATTGTGATCCAGTAATGCCACGCATCAGCCGGTTCAGCATGAGTTGCGAACACCACCCCGCCACAGGATGCTCGCAGACGCTGTTGTCCCCGGTCGTCACGAGCGGCGGACGGTCGTCCGCTGCTGGCCGCCACAGTTCCGGCATGGATGCCCTCACAGCGTTTTCCGTGCGCTCGACCTTCTGCCTGACGCGAGCCGAGATGCTCGCCCTGGGGGTGTCGCCGCGTTCCATTGCAGCCTCGGTGCACGCCGGGATGGTGATCCGCGCGCGCCGCGGTGTGTATGCCCCCGCCAGTGCGCCGCCCCACGTCGTCCGCGCTCTCCGTGTCGGGGGGCTCGCGGCCTGCACCACAGCTGCCGAGAGCTTCGGTCTCTGGGTTCCCGAGCAGAGGCTGACGGAGGTCTGGTTGCCGCGTCAGGCATCCCGGCTCCGCAGTGCCCACAGCCGTCGGGTTCCTCTGGCCCTCGCCGACCGGACTCGCCTCCGCACGCACTGGCACCCACTGGTCGACCCGCGCGCGGCGAACTCCTGGCGCGTCGGCCGGCTTGACGCTGTTGCGCAGTGCGCTCGGTGCCTCCCGCGCGAGCTCGCCATCGCGGTGCTCGATAGCGCCCTCAGCGTCTGCGCAATCGGCGCGCACGAGCTGCCCGCACTCGAGGCGCTCCTCCCGAACGAACGACGCACTTGGGTGTCGCTCGCGGACGGACGCGCTGGCTCGGGCACCGAGTCTCTCGTGCGGCTGGCTCTGCAAGACGCGGGCTTTCGAGTCACCCCGCAAGTCCGCATACCCGGCGTCGGCGTCGTCGACCTCCTCGTCGGAACCCGGGTCGTCGTCGAGGTCGACAGCGAGCGATGGCACTCGACTCCGGAGCAGCGCGCCGAGGACTCCCGGCGTGACCTCGAACTGCACCGCTTGGGGTTCGTGGTGGTGCGCGTGCGCTACGACCAGGCCATGAACGAGCGCGATGCGGTGGTCGCGGCTGTCGAGCGCGCTGTGCGGACGAGTCGATCTGTGGGGGCCGCCCGTCGGCATCGGCGTTCGTAACTCAGGCTGAGCGGGTTGATGTGCGCTCGTACTGCATCACATCAGCCCCTTCAGCCTGAGTTGCGAACACCACCACCACGGACGGTCGCCGGGCTGCGGGCCGGCGGGGAGACGGGTCAGGGCGTGAGCAAGGCGGGCAAGGCCAGCAGGCTCGGGATGCTCGGCACGCCCGCCGGCGCATCGCCCTCGGCGTGGTCGGTCATCGGGTTGCGATCGCGGCCGCGGTCGAGCCAGATGCCGAGCATCCCGGCATCGTGCGCCCCGACGGCGTCGGTGCGCACCCGGTCGCCCACGTACGCGCACTGCGCGGGCGCCACTCCGAAGGCGCGGGCCGCGGCGCGGAAGATCGCCGCGTCGGGCTTGGTGACGCCGAGCTCGCCCGAGGCGATGACGCGGCCCCGCCGAGCGGGATCGTCGATCGACCCGTCGACGCGCACGGCCGTGAGGTCGAGGCGATCCCACAGGTCGATGCGCCGCAGCTTGTCGGTCTGGAAGGCGAGGTCGCCGTTGGTGATGATGCCCACGCGGAGGCCGTGCAGTGCGTCGAGCGCGGGCAGCACGTCGTCGAACAGCCGCCACGCATCGCGGTAGCCGACGAGGTAGCGCTCGAACCAGGCGAGCGCCTCATCGTCGGTCACCGCGATTCCGTAGGGGGCGAGCAGGTCGCGCGCCCGCGCGACGCGCTGGCCGAGGTAGGTGAGCTCGCCGGTGAGGTAGCGCGTGTAGTGCACTTCTTCGAGACGCGCCCAGCGGCGTTGCACGGCGGCCGTGTCATCGGCGGCGAAGGCTCCGCCCGCCGTTGCCTGCGCGAGCGCGATGGCCTCGTCGACGGCGCGGGTGTGCGCCATGAGCGTGTCGTCGAGGTCGAACAGCACGACCTCGATGCGAGCGAGCCGGCTCACGCGCGCGGCAGGAACCCGAGCGCGTCGTATACGCGCCGCAGAGTCGCGTCCGCGATCTCTTCGGCGCGCTTGAGAGCGAGCAGCCGGTCGAGCTCGGCGGGGTCGTCGAGCAGCTCCAGGGTGCGGGTGCGGATCGGCTCGAACGCCTCGACCACGGCCTCGGCGACCGCGGTCTTGAGCGCGCCGTACTGGAGGCCGTCGAACGACGCGACGAGAGCATCCATGCCCTGACCGGTGAGTAGCGACAGGATCGACAGCAGGTTCGACACCCCCGGCTTCTCGACAGGGTCGTACGCGACGACGCCCGACGAGTCGGTGACCGCCGACTTCACCTTCTTCGTCAAGACAGAAGGCTCGTCCATGAGCCACAGGATGCCCGCCGGGCTCTCGCCCGACTTCGACATCTTCGACCCCGGGTTCTGCAGGTCGTAGACCTTCGCCGTCTCTTTCAGGATGCGCACCTCGGGCACGACGAGGGTGTCGCCGAACCGCGCGTTGAAGCGGGCAGCGAGGTCGCGCGTCAGCTCGATGTGCTGCCGCTGGTCTTCCCCGACCGGCACGACGACGGCGTCGTAGAGCAGGATGTCGGCCGCCTGCAGGATCGGGTAGGTGAACAGGCCGACCGACGCGAGGTCGGCGCCGCCCTTCGCCGACTTGTCCTTGAACTGGGTCATGCGGCTGGCCTCGCCGAAACCTGTGATGGTGTTGAGCACCCAGGCGAGCTGCGCGTGCGCGGCGACGTGCGACTGCACGAACAACGTCGAGTGCTCGGGGTCGATGCCCGCGGCGATGTACTGCGCGGCCGTGCGGCGGGTCTGCTCGCGCAGCGCGGCCGGGTCTTGCGGCACCGTGATTGCGTGCAGGTCGACGACGCAGAACACGGCGTCGTGGGTCGCCTGCATGTCGCGCCACTGCAGCAGGGCTCCGGCGTAGTTGCCGAGGTGCAGGCTGGCGGCGGAGGGCTGCATGCCCGAGAACAGGCGGGGGAGGCTCATGCGTCGATTCTTCCAGGTGGATGCTGCGCCTGAGTTCAGGGCAGCAGGTAATCCACGACCACGGGCGCGTGGTCGCTCCACCGGGTGTCCCACGAGGGCGCACGGTCGACGGCGTAGGCCTGCACGCTCGCCGCGAGGGCGGGCGTTGCCACGTGGTAGTCGATGCGCCAGCCAGTGTCGGTGTCGAAGGCCTGCCCGCGTTGCGACCACCAGGTGTAGGGGCCGGGCACCTCGCCGGCCTGCACGCGGCCGACGTCGACCCACCCGAGGCCGGGGCGCGTGACGCCGTCGACGCACTCGATGGGAGCATCCAGCGCCCCGAAGAAGCGGTCGAAGTAGGCGCGCTCCTCCAGCAGGAAGCCCGCGTTCTTGCGGTTGCCCTTCCAGTTCTTGATGTCGAGCTCGCGGTGGCCGACGTTGAGGTCGCCGACGACGAGGGCGTAGGGCGTGTGCGCGGCGAGCAGGGGCAGCCGCTCGGTCAGCGCCTCCAAGAATTTGTACTTCTCGACCTGCTTGGGGGTGTCGACCTCGCCCGAGTGCACGTAGCAGCTGACGACCGTGAGGGTCGTGCCGTCGATGTCGAGGTCGGCCTCGAGCCAGCGGCCGGCCGAGTCGAAGTCGTCGGGGCCGAGCGCGACGCGGTGCGCGGCGAACTCGCGGCGCGCGGCGATCGCGACGCCCGCGCGGCCCTTGGCGGTCGCGGCGTCGTGCAGCACCGTCCACTCGGGGCCGAGCAGCCCCGTCACATCATCGGTGGATGCCCGCACCTCCTGCATCGCGAGCACGTCGACGTCGCGGCTCGC